>NZ_JBHVYK010000090.1:12596-31669 GCF_042880855.1 Streptomyces sp. NPDC058291 | reverse complement strand
GTCCACAGGGCCGAGCCGGACGCCCCGGCGCGTTGCCCGGCTGCCCAAACCATTGACGAGGACATGCACGCCCCCTATCTTCTGGCCGAAGTTACGAACCATGTTCGACATGACGAACATGGCGGACTGGCTGCCTCACGGACAAGGGACGGGTCCCGTATGCCTCGGACACACCGCCGCAGATCCCTGCTCGTCTGCGTGCTGACCCTCCTCGTCGCCCTGGTGGCGGCCACCCAGCCGGTGTCCGCGGCCGATGGCCGCCCCTACACCAACCCGCTGAAGTCGGCCAAGGGCGCCGACCCCTGGCTGGAGTACTACAACGGCGACTACTACCTGATCACCACGACGTTCACCGGCGTCCTCGGCATGCGCAAGTCGCCCACGCTGGCGGGACTCGCCACCGCGCCCACCGTGCAGGTCTGGTCGGACACCACCGCGACCCGCGACAGCAACATCTGGGCGCCGGAGATCCACCAGTTCAACGGGCACTGGTACCTGTACTACTCGGCCGCGCCGGGCGGGGCCGCCTGCTGCGACCTTCAGCGCACCCAGGTCCTGGAGAGCGCGGGCGCCGACCCGCTGGGCCCGTACACCCACAAGGGGTCGCTCACCGGCTCCGACCTCGACCCCGGCGGCTGGCTGATCGACGCGAGCGTGCTCCAGGCGAACGGCAAGCTGTACCTCGTCGGCAGCGGCTCGGTGAACGGCAGCAGGCAGAGCCTGGTCATCGCGCCGATGAGCAACCCGTACACGCTGGCGAGCAGCGCGTTCACGGTCATCTCCAGCCCCACGCTGAGCTGGGAGACCTCGGGCGCGCCGGTCAACGAGGGACCCGAGCCGCTCTACCACGGCGGACGCACGTTCCTCACGTTCTCCGCGAGTTACTGCCAGACCGCCGACTACAAGCTCGGCCTGCTGGAACTGACCGGCTCCGACCCGCTCAGCCCGGCGTCCTGGACGAAGAAACAGACGCCCGTGTTCCAGCGCAACGACGCGGGCGGCGTCTACGGACCGGGCCACAACGGTTTCTTCACCTCACCCGACGGCACCGAGAACTGGATCGTCTACCACGCCAACTCCTCCGCGAGCGGCGGCTGCGGCAACGGACGCACCACGCGTGCCCAGAAGTTCACCTGGAACGCCGACGGCACGCCGAACTTCGGCGCCCCGGTCGCGCTCGGCACGACACTGCCCGGCCCGTCCGGCGAGACGGCGACGACCCCGACGTCGTACACCCTCGTCAACCGCAACAGCGGCAAGTGCCTCGACGTGTCCGGCGGTTCGAGCGCCGACGGCGCGAACATACTGCAGTGGACCTGCAACGGCGGGGCCAACCAGAAGTGGCGGATCGAGGACCAGGGCGACGACACCAGCCGCCTGGTGAACGTGGCCACCGGCGGGGTGATCGACACCGCCGACTGCTCCACCGCGGACGGCGCCGACCTGCGCCAGTGGTCGTGGCTGAACAACAAGTGCCAGCGCTTCCGTCTCGTCTTCACCGCGAGCGGCGACTACGTCCGGCTCGTCGGCGAGAACAGCGCGAAGGTCGCCGACGTGGCGGACTGCGGGACCGCGAACGGCGCCGACGTCCGCCAGTGGACCTGGCTGAACAACACCTGCCAGCAGTGGCGGCTGGTCCCCGCCGCCTGAGCCCGCCCCCTGCCCCTGCCCCTCGCCCCTTGTCCTTGGTTCCTTGTTGGGAGAACACCCTTGAGACGCAACGCCGTTCGGCTGCTCCTGGCGGGCCTCGTCGCCCTCGCGGCCGTCCTCACCGCCGTGGGCGGCCCGGCCCAGGCCGCCGTGCCCGACTCCCCCGCGGTGACGTACACCAACCCGATCGCCGAGAAGCGCGCCGACCCGCACATCTACAAGCACACCGACGGTTACTACTACTTCACCGCGACCGTTCCCGAGTACGACCGCATCGTGCTGCGCCGGGCGACGACCATCCAGGGCCTGTCCACGGCCCAGGAGGTCACCATCTGGACCAAGCACAGCAGCGGGGTCATGGGCTCCCACATCTGGGCGCCCGAGATCCACTTCATCGACGGCAAGTGGTACGTGTACTTCGCCGCCGGCTCCACCAGCGACGTATGGGCGATCCGGATGTACGTCCTCGAAGGCGTCGGCGCCAACCCGCTCAGCGCGACGTGGACCGAGAAGGGTCAGATCAAGACCACGTGGGAGAGTTTCTCCCTCGACTCCACCACGTTCGTCGTGAACGGGGTCCGCTATCTCGCCTGGGCCCAGCGCAACCCTGCCGAGGACAACAACACCAGCCTGTTCATCGCCAAGCTGGCCAACCCCTGGACGATCTCCGGCGCCCCGAGGGAGATCTCGCAGCCGACGCTGTCCTGGGAGACCGTGGGCTTCAAGGTCAACGAGGGGCCCGCGGTGATCCAGCACGGCGGCAAGGTGTTCATGACGTACTCGGCGAGCGCGACCGACGCCAACTACTGCCTGGGCATGCTGACCGCCTCCGCCGGCGCCGACCTCACCGACCCGGCGTCCTGGACCAAGGGATCGCAGCCCGTCTTCAAGACGAACGCCGCGACCTCGCAGTACGGGCCGGGCCACAACTCGTTCACCGTCTCCGAGGACGGCAGGTCCGACGTCATCGTCTACCACGACCGCAGCTACCGGGACATCACCGGCGACCCCCTGAACGACCCCAACCGCCGCACCCGCGTGCAGAAGGTGTACTGGAAGGCCGACGGCACACCCGACTTCGGCATCCCGGTGGCCGACGGCGTGACGCCCGAACGCTTCTCCTCATACAACTTCGCGGACCGGTTCATCCGCCACTGGGAGTACCGCGCCCGGATCGAGGCGAACGTCAGCCCCCTCGCCGACTCGCAGTTCCGCGTGGTGAGCGGCCTCGCCGGAACCGGCACGGTCTCCCTGGAGGCGGCCGGCTTCCCCGGCTACTACCTGCGTCAGAAGAACTCCGAGGTGTGGCTGGAGAAGAACGACGGCACCTCGACGTTCGCCTCCGACGCCACCTATTACCAGCGGGCCGGACTCGCCGATGCCGCGGGAATCTCCTACGAGTCGTACGCCTCCCCGGGCCGCTACATCCGCCACTACGACTACCTGCTGTACGTGCAGACCCCGAGCACCGCGACGGACCGGGCTGACGCGACGTACTACGCCCAGTGAGACGCCCGTCGAGATGACGACGGCAGGGGCGCGGGAGGCCCGCCGCCGACAGCGGCGGGCCTCCTCCGGCCCCCGAAGACCCGACCCGACCTGTGGTCCGGACGGTGATCCTTCGTCCGCGCGCTCCGACTCCCTACGATCACCACGTGGCCACCTTCCAGCTCGAACGCACGGCACCGCTGCCCCCCGACGACGCCTGGCGCCGCCTGACGGAGTGGTCCCGGCACGGTGACGTGGTACCGCTTACGAGCGTTTGTGTGCTCACTCCCCCGCCGACCCGTCAGGGCACCGCCTTCGTGGCTCGGACCGGCCTCGGCCCCCTCGCCTTCGACGACCCGATGGAGGTGACCGAGTGGACCCCGCCGACCGACGAGGCGCCGGGCCGCTGCCGCCTGGAGAAACGCGGCCGGATCGTCCGGGGCTGGGCCGAGATCGAGGTACGGCCGGGACCGGGTGGACGGGCCCACGTGACCTGGCGGGAGCATGTGCGTGTGCGTTTGCTGCCCTCTTTCTTCGACCCGCTCCTCGGCGCCGCCGCCCGTTCGATGTTCGGGCGAGCCGTCGACCGACTCCTGCGCACCCCCTGACCGGACGCCGGATCCGCCGTTCGTCCACCGCGACACGGAGTCGCCGCTCAGGCGACCGAGCCGATCCGCCTGACCGCGGGCGCCGTCGCGTCGTGATGGATCGGCGTGTGCGCGCCGGTGAGCGACACCCCACTGCCGCCACGCCGGGCGGCGACGATCTCCGCGGCGATCGACAGCGCCGTCTCCTCGGGCGTACGGGCGCCCAGGTCCAGACCGATGGGCGACCGCAGTCGCGCCAACTCCATCTCGGTGACGCCTACTTCACGTAGCCGGGCGTTGCGGTCCAGATGGGTGCGGCGGGACCCCATCGCGCCGACGTAGGCGACCGGGAGACGCAACGCCAGTCTCAGCAGGGGGACGTCGAACTTGGCGTCGTGGGTGAGCACGCACAGCACGGTCCGCGCATCCACCTCCGTACGCTCCAGGTAGGTGTGCGGCCACTCGACGACGATCTCGTCCGCCTCCGGGAAGCGGGCCGCGGTGGCGAAGACGGGGCGCGCGTCGCACACCGTCACGCGGTAGCCCAAAAACTTGCCGACCCGCACCAGCGCCGAGGCGAAGTCGATCGCCCCGAACACGATCATCCGCGGCGCCGGCACGGACGACTCCACGAGGACGGTGATCGGGGCCCCGCAACGAGACCCCTGCTCGCCGATCTCCAGCGTGCCGGTGCGACCGGCGTCGAGAAAAGCCCGGGCCTCGGCCGCGACCGTACGGTCCAGCTCGGGGTGGGCTCCGAAGCCGCCCTGGTGGGAACCGCTTTCGAAAGCGCCGCCGGCGGGGGAACCGCCGTCGTGATCGTCGTCCGAGGAGACGAGCAGTGCCCGGCCGACGAGGTCCGCCGGGCCGCTCACGATCCGGGCGAGGGCCGCGGCCGCGCCGGACGCGGCGGCCTCGACGGCGGCCGCCACCACCGGGCGGACCGGGTCGCCGGCGCGCACCGGGGTGACGAGGATGTCGATGATCCCGCCGCAGGTGAGTCCGACGGCGAAGGCGTCGTCGTCGCTGTAGCCGAATCGCTCCAGGACCGGCTGCCCGTCCTCCAGGGCCTGCCGGCACAGTTCGTAGACCGCGCCCTCCACGCAGCCGCCCGAGACCGAGCCGATCGCCGTGCCGTCGGCGTCCACCGCCAGGGCGGCGCCCGGCCGGCGGGGCGCACTGCCGCCGACGCCCACGACGGTGGCCACGGCGAAGTCCCGGCCCTGCCCGACCCACCGGTCGAGCTCCTCGGCGATGTCCAGCATGTCTCGGTCTCCTTGTCGGCGGTCGGGTGGAGGACGGGTGCCCGTGGAAGGGGCGGCTAGTGCACGCCCAGCCAGCTCTCGACGGGGTGGAGGCAGAAGTAGACGAGGAAGATCACCGTCAGGCCCCACATGAAGGCGCCGATCTCCCGCGCCCTGCCCTGCGCCGTCCTGATCGCGACGTAGGAGATGACGCCCGCGGCGACACCCGTGGTGATGGTGTACGTGAACGGCATCAGGACGACGGTCAGAAACACCGGGACAGCGGTTGCCCGGTCGGCCCAGTCGACGTGGCGGGCGTTCATGAGCATCATCGCGCCGATGACGACCAGCGCGGCGGAGGCGACCTCCTGCGGGACGATCGCGGTGAGCGGGGTGAAGAAGAGACAGGCCGCGAAGAAGCTCCCGGTCACGACCGAGGCGAGGCCGGTGCGCGCTCCCTCGCCCACACCCGTCGCCGACTCGATGAACACGGTCTGGCCCGAACCGCCCGCCAGCCCGCCGACGGCGCCGCCGGCGCCGTCGATGAACAGCGCCTTGGACAGGCCCGGCATGCGGCCCTTGTCGTCGGCGAGCCCCGCCTCGGTGCCGACGCCGATGATGGTGGCCATCGCGTCGAAGAACCCGGCGAGGACCAGGGTGAACACGATCAGGCCGACGGTCATGGCGCCGACCTCGCCCCAGCCGCCGAACTCCACGTCCCCGAAGAGTGAGAAGTCGGGCATCGAGACGGCGGCGCCGTGCAGTGCGGGGGCGCCGCCCGCCCACTGGCGGGGGTCGACGACCCCGGTCGCGTTGAGGATCGCCGCGACCACCGTGCCGCCGACGATGCCGATGAGGATGGCGCCGGGGATGTTCCGGGCCTGGAGCATGAAGATCAGCAGCAGGGTGCCGGCGAACAGCAGCACGGGCCAGCCCGCCAGTTCGCCCGCCGGACCGAGGGTGACCGGGGTCGCCTTGCCCTGGTGCACGAAGCCGGACTTGTAGAAACCGATGAGCGCGATGAACAGGCCGATGCCCATGGTGATGCCGTGCTTGAGGGCGAGCGGGATCGCATTCATGATCATCTCGCGCAGGCCGGTGACGACCAGCAGCATGATGACGACGCCGTACATCACGCACATGCCCATCGCCTGTGGCCACGTCATCTGGGGGGCGACCTGGGAGGAGAGCACCCCGGAGACGGACAGGCCGGCCGCGAGGGCGAGGGGCGCCTTGCCGAAGAAACCCATCAGCAACGTGGTGAAAGCGGCTGCGAAGGCGGTTGCGGTGATCAGGGCCTTCTGGCCGAGGGTGTCTCCGGCCGCGTCCTTGCCGGACAGGATCAGGGGGTTGAGCAGGAGGATGTACGCCATCGCCATGAAGGTGGTGACGCCGCCGCGCACTTCGCGGGCGACCGTGGAGCCCCGCCCGGATATGTGGAAGTAACGGTCGAGCCAGGACCGTCCGGCCGGGACGCGGGAGCCTTCGCCCGCGTCGTCGGCTGTGGTCCTCGGCTCCAGTGACTGCTGGGTCATGGGCCATCTCCCAAGGTTCAAAGGGGCACCCGCGCGGCGTCTGCGGCCGGGTGCGGGATTTGGGAAGGGACGACCCGGGGGACGGCCCGAGACGAACAAGGGGCCCGGGGGCGGGAGCCCCCGGGGAACTGCTGGTCGCGACCTCGGGGGTCACGTTCCGGTGAGGTGCTCCGGACGTACGGGGGTGCGGTCGAGCTCCAGTCCGGTCGCGTTCCGGATCGCCGCGAGGACGGCCGGGGTCGACGACAGGGTGGGGGCCTCGCCGACGCCACGGAGCCCGTAGGGGGCGTGGTCGTCGGCGAGTTCGAGCACGTCGACCGGGATGGTCGGCGTGTCGAGGATCGTGGGGATCAGGTAGTCCGTGAAGGACGGGTTCCTGACCTTGGCCGTCTTCGGGTCGACGATGATCTCCTCCATGACCGCCACGCCCAGACCCTGGATGGTGCCGCCCTGGATCTGACCGATCACGGAAAGCGGATTCAGCGCCTTTCCGACGTCCTGGGCGCAGGCCAGCTCGATGACCTTCACCAGTCCGAGTTCGGTGTCGACCTCGACGACCGCGCGGTGCGCGGCGAAGGAGTACTGGACGTGGCCGTTGCCCTGGCCGGTGCGCAGGTCGAAGGACTCGGTCGGCCGGTGCCGCCACTCCGCCTCGACCTCGACGGCCTCGTCGGCGAGCACGTCCACGAGGTCGGCGAGGACCTCGCCGCCGTCGGTGACGACCTTGCCGCCCTCCAGGAGCAGTTCGGCGGTGGCCCAGGCGGGGTGGTGGGCGCCGAACCTGCGGCGCCCGATCTCCAGGACCTGCTCCCGCACCATCTCGCAGGAGTTCTTGACCGCGCCGCCGGTGACGTACGTCTGCCGGGAGGCCGAGGTCGAGCCGGCGCTGCCGACCTGGGTGTCCGCCGGGTGGATGGTCACCTGGGTGACGCCCAGCTCGGTGCGGGCGATCTGCGCGTGGACGGTGACCCCGCCCTGGCCGACCTCCGCCATGGCCGTGTGGACGGTCGCGACGGGCTCGCCGCCGACGACCTCCATGCGGACCTTGGCGGTCGAGTAGTCGTCGAAGCCCTCGGAGAAGCCGACGTTCTTGATGCCGACCGCGTAACCGACGCCCCGCACGACGCCCTCGCCGTGCGTGGTGTTGGACAGACCGCCGGGCAGCTGTCGCACGTCCGCGCCCTCGCTGCTCTCCCACTGACGCTCCGGCGGCAGCGGCATCGCCTTGACCCGGCGCAGCAGTTCGGCGACCGGCGCCGGCGAGTCGACCCTCTGCCCGGTGGGCAGGAGGGATCCTTGTTCCATCGCGTTGCGCTGCCGGAACTCCACGGGATCCAGGCCGAGTTCCTTGGCCAGCTTGTCCATCTGCGCCTCGTAGGCGAAGCACGCCTGGACCGCGCCGAAGCCGCGCATCGCGCCGCAGGGCGGGTTGTTGGTGTAGAGGGCGATGGCCTCGATCTCGACGTCGTCGACGACGTACGGACCGATGCCGAGCGAGGAGGCGTTGCCGACGACGGCGGGGGACGCGGAGGCGTACGCGCCGCCGTCGAGGACGATGCGGCACTTGACGTGGGTGAGCTTGCCGTCCCTGGTGGCGCCGTGCTCGTAGGTGAGCTTGGCCGGGTGACGGTGCACATGGCCGAAGAAGGATTCGAAACGGTTGTAAACGATTTTGACGGGTTTTCCGGTGCGCAGGGCCAGCAGACAGGCGTGGATCTGCATCGACAGGTCCTCGCGGCCGCCGAAGGCGCCGCCGACGCCGGCCAGCGTCATGCGCACCTTGCTCTCGGGCAGGCCGAGGACGGGGGCGATCTGGCGCAGGTCGGAGTGGAGCCACTGGGTGGCGATGTAGAGGTGGACGCCGCCGTCCTCCTCCGGGACGGCGAGCCCGGACTCCGGGCCGAGGAAGGCCTGGTCCTGCATGCCGAAGGTGTACTCGCCGCGGACGACGACGTCGGCGCGCCGGGCGGCCTCGTCCGCGTCGCCGCGCACGATGGGCTGGCGGTGGACGATGTTGGGGTGCGGGACGTGGCCGATGTGGTGGTCGTCGCGGTCGTGGTGGATGAGGATCGCGTCCGGGGCGGTCGCGGACGCCTCGTCGGTGATCACCGGCAGGTCGCGGTACTCGACCCTGATCTTGGCGGCGGCGCGGCGGGCGGTCTCCGGGTGGTCGGCGGCGACGATAGCGACCGGCTCGCCGTGGTGGCGTACCTTGCCGTGGGCCAGGACCGGGGTGTCCTGGATCTCCAGGCCGTAGGTCTTCACCTCGGTCGGCAGGTCGTCGTACGTCATGACGGCGTAGACGCCCGGGGTGGCCAGAGCCTCGGAGGTGTCGATGGAGACGATCTCGGCGTGCGCGACCGTGGAGCGCAGGATCTGGCCCCAGAGCATGTCCTCGTGCCACAGGTCGGACGAGTACGCGAACTCGCCGGTGACCTTGAGGGTGCCGTCGGGGCGGAGCGTGGACTCGCCTACGCCGCCCTTGGTCGGGGAGCCCTGGGTGACCTTGACGGGGGTGCCGAGAGGGGCGCTGCTGCGGGTGCCGTCCGCTCGAGCGGAGCCGAAGGTGGGCGAAGGCATCGTCAGACCGCCTCTCCCTGTCGGGCGGCCGCCAGGCGGACCGCGTCCATGATTTTCTCGTAGCCGGTGCAGCGGCACAGGTTGCCCGAGAGCGCCTCGCGGATGTCCGCGTCGGTCGGGTTCGGGTGGTGTTCGAGCAGCTCGTCGGCGGCGACCAGCAGACCCGGGGTGCAGAAACCGCACTGGACGGCGCCGGCGTCGATGAAGGCCTGCTGGATCGGGGCGAGTTCGCCGCCATCGCCGGCCTGGGAGTCGGCGCCCGTGGCCTGCCACGCCCGGGCCTCGTCGAGGGAGGTGCCGGAGGTGGCCGGGGCGGCCGGGACGCCGCAGGAAGCGGTCTCGCAACGGTCGCGCTCGGCGCGTTGCCTGGCGTGCTCGGCGAGTCCTTCGACGGTGACGACGTCACGGCCTTCGACCTGGCCGGCGGCGACCAGGCACGAGCACACCGGGACGCCGTCCAGCCGGACCGTGCACGATCCGCACTCGCCCTGCTCGCAGGCGTTCTTGGAGCCCGGAAGTCCGAGCCGTTCGCGCAGCACGTACAGCAGGCTCTCGCCCTCCCACACGTCGTCGGCTTCCTGCGGGCGTCCGTTGACAGTGAAGTTGACGCGCATCACGCGGCTCCCTTCGAGGCGCGGCGGGCGCCGCGGTACGACTCCCAGGTCCAGGTGAGCGTCCGGCGGGCCATGACGCCGACCGCGTGGCGGCGGTAGCTCGCGGTGCCCCGGACGTCGTCGATCGGGTTGCAGGCGGCGGCGCACAGGTCGGCGAACTGCTTGGCGACCGAGGGGGTGATGACTTTTCCGTTGTCCCAGAAACCGCCTTCTTCGAGGGCCGCGTCGAGGAACTCCTCGGCGGTCCTGGCCCGGACGGGGGTGGGGGCGGCGGAGCCGATGCCGGTGCGCACGGTCCGGGTCGCGGGGTGCAGGGCCAGGCCGAAGGCGCAGACGGCGATGACCATGGCGTTGCGGGTGCCGACCTTGGAGTACTGCTGGGGGCCGTCGGCCTTCTTGACGTGGACGGCGCGGATCAGTTCGTCGGGGGCGAGGGCGTTGCGTTTCACGCCCGTGTAGAACGCGTCGATCGGGATCCGGCGTGAGCCGCGCACCGACTCGGCCTCGACCTCGGCGCCGGCGGCGAGCAGGGCGGGATGGGCGTCGCCGGCCGGGGAGGCGGTGCCGAGGTTGCCGCCGACGCCGCCGCGGTTGCGGATCTGCGGGGAGGCCACGGTGTGCGAGGCGAGCGCGAGGCCCGGCAGCTCGCCGCGCAGGTGCTCCATGATCCGGGAGTACGGGACGGAGGCCCCGAGCCGCACGCTGTCCTGGCCGACCTCCCACTCGTACAGGTCTCCGACGCGGTTCAGGTCGAGCAGGTACTCGGGCCTGCGGTGGTCGAAGTTGATCTCGACCATCACGTCGGTGCCACCCGCAATCGGCACGGCGGTGGGGTGCTCGGCCTTCGCGGCGAGCGCCTCCTCCCAGCTGGCGGGGCGAAGGAAGTCCATGACCGGCTCTCTTCTTCGTCTCATGAGTCGTGTGAGTCGTGTGAGTCGTCTCTATCGAGCCAGAATCGGGGGCGGCGGGCCCGGCTCGTTCATGTGCTGTTCACGCGGAGTGAGGCCAGTACACAGCCGGTTGCTCCGAGCGGGTCAGTCACGGAAACCATGAAGGAGTTGGCTGGTCCGTCCGGGCATCTTGTAGATTCGTATGAACGAAGGTCATCGGTAACCTCTTCGTTTTCCTGCAGAAACGCGGGAAACAGCCTGGCAATCGAAGAATGCGGTTTCCGATGTTCCACCGCGGCGGCCCGGGCTCCGGAGCAGAACCGGCGGCGGACCTTTTCCACCACCTCCTTCACGATCCATCGTAGATTTCGAGACAGAGAACGGCGGCGACGAGATGCGGCTGCGCGCACTTTTGGACACCGATGCGCTGGGCCTCGGGCTCCTCGGCGGCGAGGACGAGCTGGACCGCGCGGTGCGCGGGGTCATGACCACCGACCTGCGCGACCCCAGCCGCTACCTCTCCGGCGGCGAGCTGGTGCTGACGGGCCTGGCCTGGCGCCGGGACGCGACGGACTCCGAGCCGTTCGTGCGGATCCTGGTGCAGGCCGGGGTGGCCGCGCTCGCGGCCGGCGAGGCGGAGCTGGGCGACGTCCCGGAGGACCTGGTCGCGGCCTGTGCCCGGCACCGGCTCCCGCTGTTCGCGGTGCACGAGTCGGTGGCCTTCGCGACGATCACCGAGCACGTCGTGCGGCAGGTCTCCGGCGAGCGCGCCGGCGACCTCGCGGCCGTGGTCGACCGCCACCGCCGGATGATGACCTCAGGTCCGGCCGGCGGCGGCCCGGACGTGGTCCTGGACCTGCTCGGCTCCGACCTGGACCTGCGCGCCTGGGTCCTGTCCCCCACCGGCCGGCTCATCGCGGGCCCGAAGACGGCGGGCCCGAGCCTGCCGTCCGACGTCTGCGCCAAGCTCGCGGCGGAGCAGCTCGCGGCCGTCCGCACCGGACGGCGCGGCCCGCACCGGGCGATCGTGGGCCAGACGACGTTCTCCCTGTTCCCGATCCGCAGCAGCGGCCGCTCACCGCAGGCCCCGCACCTCCCGCAGGTCCCCCAGACGTCGCGGACCGCCCAGCATCCCGTGGGCGCCCCGGGCGCGCCCGGGGCGCGGGACGTGCGCGAGAGCGTCCTGTCGGACTGGCTGCTGGCCGTCGAGGCGGACGCGGGCGACTGGGCGGACGAGCGCCTCGACCTGCTGCAGGGCGTCACCCAGCTCATCGCGGTGGAACGGGACCGCAGGGACGCGGCGCGCTCGGTGCGCCGCCGCCTCGCGCAGGAGGTGCTCGAACTGGTCCAGACGGGCGCGGCTCCGGCGGAGATCGCGGCCCGTCTTCGGGTCGCCGCTCCGGTGCTGCTGCCGGGCCTGGGGACCGCCCCGCACTGGCAGGTGGTGGTGGCCCGCGTGGAGTGGGAGGACGGCGGCCTGGAGGCCGGCCCGGTCGCCCAGTCCCTGCTGGAGGAGATCCTGGTCGACCCCGTGGCCACCGGGCCCGAGCCGTCCGACCGCATCGCCGTCGCCCATGCGGGCGACGAGGCCATCGCCCTCGTCCCGCTGCCGGCCGTGCCCGGCGAGCACGACGGCGCCGAGACCGGCGTCCTCGCCGACGCGCTGCTGGCCGCCGTGCGGGAGCCGCTGTCGGCCGGTCTGGACGGCGACGGCCGGCTGACCCTGGGCGTCAGCGCCGCCGTGCACTCCGCGGAGGGGCTGCGCGGGGCGCTGGAGGAGGCACGGCACGCGCGGCGGGTGGCCGCCGCCCGTCCCGGACGGGTCTGCGCGGCGGGACACCAGGAGCTCGCCTCGCACGTCCTGCTGCTCCCGTTCGTCCCCGACGACGTGCGCCGGGCGTTCACCGCCCGCCTCCTGGACCCCCTGCGCGACTACGACCGACGCCACCGCGCCGAGCTGATCCCGACCCTGGAGGCGTTCCTCGACTGCGACGGTTCGTGGACCCGGTGCGCCTCCCGCCTGCACCTGCACGTCAACACGCTGCGCTACCGGGTCGGGCGGATCGAGCAGTTGACGAGCCGTGACCTCTCGCGGCTGGAGGACAAGCTGGACTTCTTCCTGGCCCTGCGCATGAGCTGACGACAGGCCGACACCGGTTACCTGCCGTTACCGGCGGCTCGCGTGGACCTCGGGGCACGCGGACTCCCCCGACTTTGTGAAATCCTTCACCCGCCCCCTTGGCCCGGTGCCTCGATCCGTGCTGAGATGCGGCCACCACTCACAGCTCGACGGCGCGCTCGGGGAGGGCAACGTGGCGCATTCCGCCATGTCCGGTACCGGAACGACCTCAGGTGACGATCCCCTCCAGAGCGCGGTATGGCGGTTGCGCTCGCGGGCCTGCTGGGTCGACGCGGCGGCCCTGATCCCCCCCGACACGGCCGCTGGCGCCGTCCAGCGGGCCGCGCTGCTCGTGGAACGGTGCCTGTACACCGAACAGGGCTGGCAGGACGCCGAGGACGCGCTGCGCACGGCGGAGGCGCTGGCCCACGACGACGAGGAACGCGGCGCGGCCGCTTGCGAACGCGGGCAACTCGCCTACGCGGCCACGCTCCACGGGGTGCGCGACCGGGTGGACGAGGCGCGGGCCGCGCTGGGCCGGGCGGCGGCGCTGATCCCGCCGGACGCGACGGGCCGGGCCCTGCTGGACTTCCGCAGGGGCCTGCTCGCGGAGAACATCTCGCGTTCCCCGCAGGCGGCCAGGGCCGCGTACCGACGCGCCCACACGGCGGCCGCCGCGCACTCGGACTCGCTGCTGCTGTCCTTCACCTGGCGTCATCTCGCCGGACTCGCCCTGCGCGACGGCGAGGTGGCCGAGGCCCGGCACGGCTTCGCCGAATCCCTGCGCCTCCGGGAGGAGTTGGGCTACCTGGTGGGCACCGCTCCGGCGCTGGCCTCGCTGGCGGACGCGGAGGTCGAACCGGAGGCCTCACGCCTGCGCGAGGAGGCACGACGTCTGTTCCGGCTCCTGGGCGGCGTTCCGACCTGGCTGGCACGCCAACTGACGCCACCGGCCACCCCGAGCCCGTCCGGCGTGTGACGGGAAGATCCGGCGTGTGACGGGAGGATCCGGCGTGTGACGGGAAGAAAGAAACGGCAGAGGTGGCGGAAACGGCAGAAACGGCAGAAACGGCAGAAAATGTAGCGGCGGCGGTAACGGGAGTAACCGTAGTAACGGGAGAAACGACGGCGAAGGCGAGCCCGGACGGGCGAAACGGCCGCCTGGGCGGAACGGCCGCCTGGGCGGAACGGCCGCCTGGGCGGAACGGCCGCAGGACGCTCGCTCAGCCGCTCGCGCCCGCGAAGTGCTCCCGGACCAGCGCCTGCACCACGTCCAACTCGCCCGCCGTGAGCGCCTCCAGCAGCGACAGGTGCTCGGCCGCGTCGGCGACGAGGTCCGCCCGCCCGCGCCGTGCCGGTCCGCCGGTCAGCGGCCACTGCGACCGTCTGTGCAGATCGTCGGCGATCGCGACCAGCTGCTCGTTGCCGGAGAGGGCGAGCAGCGACCGGTGGAAGATCCGGTCGGCCTCCGCGTAGGTGGCACGGCAGCCGGAGGCGGCGGCGCGCACGCTCGCCTCGGCCAGCGGCCTCAGCTCCGTCCACCGCTCGCCGGGCACCGTACGGGCGAGCCGCAGCATCACGGGCACCTCGATCAGCGCGCGCACCTCGGTGAGCTCGGCGAGCTCACGGGCGCCCCGTACGATCACCCGGAACCCCCGGTTGGGGACGACCTCGACCGCGCCCTCCAGCGCGAGCTGCTGCATCGCCTCGCGGACGGGCGTCGCGGAGACGCCGAAGCGTTCGCCGAGGACCGGGGCGGAGTACACCTCGCCCGGGAGCAGCTCCCCGGTGACGAGCGCGGTGCGCAGGGCGTCGAGTATCTGACCGCGCACCGAGGCCCGCTGGATCACGGGCCGGGAAGGCGACGGGGAGCCTCCCGGCCGGGCGAAGCCGAGAGCGGGGGAAGGGGCCTCACTGCGCGTGTGTTCGCCACGCGCGTCGTCCGTCGGGCCGCACCGTGCGCGGTCCGCGACCTGACCGTACCCGACGGCCCCGGAGCGGGCCTGCGCCGGCACGCGGGCGCGATCGTCCGTCCCGGGTCCGGCCGGGGCCCCGGTACCGGTGGAGCCCTGCGCACTCTGCTCCACGGGGCCTCCTCCGGCCTTGTCGGTACTTGGGGTCATTACGACTGGTTGTTACTCGTCCGTCAAGCACCTTAGGCGCACCTGCCGCTTCCGGGGTAATGGGGGGCCTCCGTCCCGGACCGGACCGGGTCGGGCGAACACCCCCCGAAAGGCTGGGTAAGGTAAGGCTTACCTGCAAGCGCTCTTGAAACGGCGGTACCGGCATGCCCACAGCCCTGTCGCCCACGGCGGAGGCCTACGCCCGCCTGACGCAGGTCCTGCCGGGCCTGACCGTCACGGAGCTGGGACGCACGGAGCCGTTTCCCCGGGGCGGCGGCTGGGTCACGGCAGCCGAGCTGGCCGCCGGCGGCGCGGCCCTGGACGCCTTCCTGGCCTGGGACGACGCTCAGGTCGTGCGCGACCACGGCCGGCAGGCCCGCCCGGACGTGGTGGCCGGATTCGGACTGCACCGGTACTCCTGGCCCGCCTGCCTGCTGATCACCGTTCCGTGGTTCCTCCACCGCCGGGTGCCCCGCCTGCCCGTGACACACGTCGCGTACGACCGTACCGGCGGCGGCATGCTGATGACCGTCCGCCCGCCCACCACCTTCGCCTGCCTGCCGGGCGATCCGGCGGCGCTCACGCCCGGCGCCCGGGTGGTCCCGGACGAGGAGGCACTGCGCGCGGAGGTCCGCGCCGCGATAGCCGAGCACCACGAGCCGCTGCTCGCCGGTTTCGGTCCGCGCACCCGGCGGCGTGGCCGCGCCCTGTGGGGCATGGTGACCGACGAGGTGGTGGAGGGGCTCTGGCACGTCGCCCAGCTGTTCGGCGGCGACGAGCGGGAGCGGGCACGGCGGGAGCTGGAGCTGCTGTTGCCGGGGACGACGCGGCCGTACGTCGGCTCGGCGGCCTTCCGCGAGCTGACCGGCCCGGACGGCGAGTCCCTGCCCACCCGGGACCGGGCGAGCTGCTGCATGTTCTACACCGTGCGGCCCGACGCCACCTGCGTCACCTGCCCGCGCACCTGCGACGCCGACCGCGTCGCCAAGCTGGGCGAAGTCGCTGCGAGTTGACGTCCACTCAGGCCTGGGGGATCCGGGGTGTCACCTGAGTTGAGGTTCGATCAGGTCCGGCACCCCGGGGAGGTGATCCTGTCGCGGTTCCCGTAAGATCACCCGAACGGGACTGCCGTAGGGGTACAGGCGATTCACCACTTCCTCACTCGTCACGGGAACTTTCCGTGGAACCACCCTTACGGGTAGTCTTATTCGAACTCAACTCCCGCCCCTCAAGCGGCAGTTCGAGCAGAACGTCGCCCTGGGCATTCCCTTGCACCTCCTTGGCGGCCTCTTGCCCCGAAACCCCCTGAGGGACGGCGGGATTGCGCCACTATGGCGGGCGTTACGCCCTATCCCAATGCAAGGGACCCCAGATGAGACTTACCGACATATCGCTGAACTGGCTGCTTCCGGGCGCCGTACTGCTCCTGGGCATGCTGGCGGCGGTGGCGGTGCTCGCGCGCGGCAAGCGCTCCTCCGGGGCGAGCGCGAGCGCGGACGACTCGTGGGAACGCACCGAGGAACGCCGCAGGCGCAAGGAAGCCATATACGGAACCGCTTCCTACGTCCTTCTGTTCTGCTGCGCGGCCGTGGCCGCCGCCCTCTCTTTCCACGGTCTGGTCGGCTTCGGCCAGCAGAACCTCGGCCTCACCAACGGCTGGGAATACCTCGTGCCGTTCGGCCTGGACGGCGCGGCGATGTTCTGCTCCGTGCTCGCGGTGCGCGAGGCCAGCCACGGTGACGCGGCGCTCGGCTCCCGCATACTCGTATGGACGTTCGCCGGGGCCGCGGCCTGGTTCAACTGGGTGCACGCGCCGCGGGGCCTGGGTCACGACGGCGCCCCGCAGTTCTTCTCCGGCATGTCGCTCTCGGCGGCCGTGCTCTTCGACCGGGCCCTGAAGCAGACGCGCCGGGCGGCGCTGCGCGAGCAGGGTCTCGTGCCCCGTCCGCTGCCGCAGATCCGCGTCGTGCGCTGGGTGCGCGCCCCTCGCGAGACCTACAGGGCCTGGTCGCTGATGCTGCTGGAGGGCGTGCGCAGTCTCGACGAAGCCGTCGAAGAGGTCCGCGAGGACAAGGCCCGCAAGGAGGAGACCAAGCTGCGCCGTCGCGAGCAGCAGCGGGTCGAGCGGGCGCAGTTGAAGGCGATCAGCCGGGGCCACGGCCGGTTCCCCGGTCGGGGCGGGGGCCGCCAGGTCGAGGCCCAGGCCGCTCTGGAGCGGGCCACGGCCGAACGCGTCCCCGCGGAGCCTGCCATAGCGAACTCGGCGGAGCAGCTGCCCCTACGGTCCCGGCCCTCCCTGCAGCCCGTTCGCCACGGCTCTGAATCGATGACCGTCGACCTCACCGCGGAGGACGACACCATGGCGCTGCCGCGCCTCGACTCCCTGGAGCGCAAGCTCAAGGACCTGGAGCAGCAGTTCGGCTGACGGCCGGGTGACGGGCGGACAGACACGACGGGAAGGGGGCGCGACCGCGACGGTCGCGCCCCCTTCCCGTCCGTCGTCCGCCCTTTCCCCTCCGACGTGCGACGTCCGTCGTCCGGTCCTCGGCCGGTGGTTGAGCGTCGCCCCTCGTGCGGGGTCGGTTGCGCGGCATCGGTTGTGCGGCGTCCGTCTCGCACGGTCGGTCGTGTGGCGTCCGTCGTGTGGCGTCCGTCTTGAGTTGTCCCGTCTTGAGTTGTCCGTCGCGCGGCGCCGCTGTCCGTCATGCACCGCCGATGTTCGTCAGGCGTCGTCCATTGTTCGTCGGGCGTCCTCCGCCGTCGGGCGTGCGGTGTTCAGGGTGCGGCGAGGCTTCTCCGACGGACGCGGCTCACGCGGCTCCGGCGCCCAGTTCGAACCAGACGACCTTCCCGCCGCCCTGTGCCCGTACGCCCCAGGTGTCCGCGAGGGACTCGACCAGGACCAGGCCCCGCCCGTGGGTGCCCTCGTCGGCCGTCGGCGCGCTCGGCCGCGGCCGGCGGGCGACGAAGTCCCGTACCTCGACCCGCAGACCGGACGATGAGACGGTGGCCGTCAGGACCGCGTCGTCGTCGGTGTGCACGAGCGCGTTGGTGACGAGCTCGCTGGTCAGCAGCTCCGCCGTCTCCGACCGGCCGGGCTTCCCCCACCCCCGTAACAGTTCCCGGAGCGCCCGGCGCGCCTCGGGGACCGCCCGCAGGTCGGCCCGTCCCAGTCGGCGATTGAGCTGTCCGGCCCCGCCCTGCTCCGGCGCGTCTGCGGTCGGGTCCTCCCCGGTCTTCCGCGTCCGTCTCGTCGCCGAGACGCCCACGATCGTCGTCGGACCGCTTCCCCGTGCCTGCCTCTCCATGACCCCCGCCCGCGTGTCGATGTCGGTTTCCCCCCTGCTCGAACACGTTCACGGGGATCCTTGCCCGGTCGGCACCGGGCCAGTCATGTCGAATGGTCGACGGCCGGGTGTTCGGCCGTGTTCGGGCGGGCCGCAGAAGCCCTTCGGAGAGCGAGCGGCAGGTCGGCAACGCGATGCGGGGCGCGACGGCGGGTTCGTGGGCGATCCTCAAGGCCTGGTGCGGACGGGCCGGGAGGGGGCGACGCGGCGGCCCGTGGGTCCAGTGCGTCCGGGGCGCCACCGGGGCCGGTGCGTCGCAGGCCGACCCGCGTTCCGCTCGACGGGTGAGCCGCGGCCCGACGGCCGGGGGCGGGCACCGGTTCGGGGACGTCGGCGTTCGGCGCCGAAATCAGCCGAAAGCCCTGGTCGGCGAGCGGACTTCGCTCGGTACGGTGAAGGCTCGCCTGGCGGTCGGGGTGTCGGGCGGCTCCGGCGCCGCGCCGCGGAGTCGGCGACGATCACCCCGGCGTCCGGCGACGGTGAAGCCGTCGCACGCCGGCGCGGGCATCCCCCGAGAGCGTGCGCCCGCGCGAACAGCACCCGACGCGCGCCTCCTTCGCGAGCGGAGGTGAGCCGGGGCATCCGGGCTCCGGCTCTGCCTCCGACCCGGCCGTCCCGCGCCCCCGCGACCTACACACCGGGGTGACCCGCCGACCGTCGAGGATCGCCCCCACTGCGGACGCGGCCCTACCGACCTGGTCGTATGCGCGCAACGGATGTGGCTGCCGGTACGGGAGGACCAGGCAGGCGAAAAGCGTGCTGGAAAGGCTCCTTCACACACGAACGGACCCGCGGTGCGGGCGGCGCTCCCCGAGCAGGCCCCCGGGGCGCCGGCGGAGCCCGGGCCCCAGGTCTCCCGGTTGGGCCGCAAGCCGGGGGTGGCGGGACCGTCGCCG
>NZ_JBHVYK010000090.1:0-12586 GCF_042880855.1 Streptomyces sp. NPDC058291 | reverse complement strand
CCGCGGGCCGCCTGCGTCCCGGTCACCGCAGTTCGCCAGATTGGCCGGAACCCGGCGGTAGGCGCGAGCCTGGCGGGAGCCTTCAGCTGCCCTCGACGCCCTTGGTTCCGATGTGGAAGATCTTGTGGCTGCCGCGGGTCACGTCGACGATGAGCTTGGTGGTCTGGTTCCTGCTCCAGGTGAGGGTGACGACGGCCTCCGTGTGGTCGGCGGCGCCGTTGTCGGTGACCTTCCAGGCCAGCGGGACGTTCTGGGCCTGCAGAACACCGTTGGCGTGGTTCGCCTCCTCCCAGGCGTTCAGCTCCTTCTGGAAGGCCGGGGTGAGGTAGTGCTCGCGCAGCGCGTCCGCGAGCGGGCCACCGTCCTCGTCGGTCACCGCGTCGATGTAAGCGCCGTAGAAGTCGGCGACGCGGGTGATGTCGTCCGACGGCTTACCGCTGACGCTGCGCGGACCGCCCGCGGACGCCTGTGCCGTCACGCCGAGCCCGAGGGCCAGCGCGAGGCCGGCGGCGACAGCGGTGCGTCGGGTGCGCAGGCGAGCGGTGCTCTTGCCGGTGGTGCCTGCTGTGCTGGTCGTGCTGGTCATGCCGGTCTCGTTGGTGGCGTCGTCGTTCGTCATGTGCGTGTTCCCCGTGTCTCTCATGTGGTCGTGTGTGCTGGTCTGCGGTCTTGCGGTGGTGACGCGGTGGCGATGGCGGTGGCCGTTGCGGTGGCGATGGCTGTGGCGGTGGCCGTGGCGGTGGCGGTGGCGGTGGCGGTGGGATATCGGTGCCGTCGTGCGAGCTCGTCGCCTCTCCCGACCCCCGTGGCGGGAGAGGCGACGGCTCCGGCTTTTCACTGCGGCCCGCGGGTCGCACGGACGGCACGGATCGTGCGGACCGCGCGCATCGCAGCCGCGCGGGTCCTGCGGGGCGCGCGGGTTTGTGCGAGTTGTGCGGGGCGCGCCCGGTTCGGCCGTGTGCGCCGGATCGTCAGCGAAGCTTGTCGACGGCGGTGACGGTCGTCTTCTTGAACGCCTTCACCGGGGCGTCGCCGAAGTCACCCATCTGGCCCCAGTCGACGACCGTCACCCTCGTGCCGTCCCGGCCGACGGAGAGGAGCCGGATGTCGGTCGCACCCGAGGACGTCTCGGTGTGCAGGCCATAGACGTGGGCGCCCTCTTCGACGTCGAGCCGCCCGTAGTCCCTGAGGGTGGCCTCGGCCTCCGGGTCGGCTTGCTCGATCCGCCCGGCGCAGGACTTGATGTCCTGGTTGATCCGCGTGTACCGGCCCTTCGCCGCGCTGACGCTCGACGACTGGACGCTGACCTGACGGGCGCTCGCGTCGAGATCGGTGCGGAAGTCCCGGTGCCAGGAGTTCGAGCCGTCGCCCAGCGCCTTGGCGAGGCAGCGGTCCATCTTCACGTCGGGCGAGGCGCCGTCGGCGATCTTTCCTGCCGTCCAGGAGGAACCGGGGTACGTGGGAAGGTCCGCGGCCGAGAGGAAGCCCGGCCGCTGCGAGGCCGCGACGCCCGCCGGCGGGGCGAGCCCGGCGCCGAACGCGGAGTCGGCACCCGTGAGGGCGGTGAGCGTGGTGAGTCCGCTGAGCATGGTCAGCGTGGCGGCTCGGGTGAGCTTGGGCATGGCTGTCCCCCGTGGGTGTGACTGTGTGACTGTGGAGTGAATGCGTAGAGGTGGGGCGTCGCCACAAGGCCGGTCGGTCGGTCCGGCCCTGGTCGGGGCGACACCAAGAGCATCGGCGGTTCACCCGGCCCATGGCAACGGTCTTCGACCGATCGGCCGCGGTGGAACCATCCCAGGCCACCTGACGTGCAGATATACGAGTGCCTGGGATGACCGCCCGGGCCGGACGAGCCCGGGGGACCTGTGTCGACCGACGACTGTGTGAGCCATGTGACGGAGTTCGCGGCGCTGCTGACGGAGCTGAAGGGGCGTACCGAGCACAGCTACGGCGCCCTTGCGCGCCGCCTGGGCATGAGCACCTCGACCGTGCACCGCTACTGCGCCGGGGAAGCGGTTCCACAAGAATTCGCTCCGGCCGAACGGCTCGCGGAGCTCTGCGGGGCGACGCCCGAGGAACGCCTCGAACTGCACCGACGGTGGCTACGAGCAATCGCGGCACGACAGCCACCGCGGAGCACGCCAGCCAGGGAAACCATGGAGCAAGCGGTAACAGCAGCGACTGCTGGAGTGGCGGGAACAGGGGAAGCCGAGAGAACCGCGGAAAAGGCAGAAACGGTAGAGACAGCGGAAGCGGCAGAAACCGCAGCGTCATCGGACACAGCAACGGCCTGGTTAGCGACGGAAACAACAGAACCGACAGAAACGCCGGGGACGCCGGGGACGCCGGGGACGCCGGGGACGCAGCAAGCCTCGGAAACACCCGCAGTGGCCGAAGCCCCTGGTGCAGCCGGGGCGTCGGCAGACCCGACAGCCGCTGCTTCGGCGGTCACGGCAACTAAGAAACCGATTTCGAAGCAAGCACCGCCGGGCCCCCGGTACCGTCGACGCCGCATCACCGCCCTCATGAGTATCGCCTGCGCGCTCCTCACCGCCTTGGTCGTGTTGTCCGGACTGCCCGGCGACGACCACCCCTCGAAGCGGGACGACGCGGCCCGATCCGCCGCATCTCCCACCACCCCCTCTCCCCCGGCCTCCCCCGGCCCCTCCTCGACACCCATCCCGAGCACGGCCGCCTCCGCCAAGCCCGCGGCCCCCTCCCTCTCACCCTCTCCCCCTCCCTCTCCCAGCCACGGCGGAACGACGCCCGTGGCGCAGGCCGCTCCGACCGGCGGCGGGGCCGCATCAGCTCCCTTCACAGGCGTACCGCTCACCTGGACCGCCGACTCACAGGTATGGGCTATGGGGTGCGGTCATGACTACGTCATCGACAAGCCACCGGCGCAGGTTCCGCCGCCCCCGGTGGCGCAGGACGCCGGGTCCTGGGCGTCGGCGCAGGGCGCGGTGCACGGGCGGGAGACGAACGTCGAGATCGCGGTTCAGGGGCGCAGGTCGACGGCCGTCACGCTGACGGCGTTGCGAGTGCGGGTCGTCGGACGTGCGGCGCCGGCGCCCGGCACCGTGTACGCGATGGATCTGGGCTGCGGCGGCTCACTGACCAAGCGTTACTTCGCGGTCGACCTCGACGAGGACCTTCCCACCGCGCGCTCGGTCGCGGGCAACGACGCGGGCACGCCGATCCCGGCGGTGAGCCTGCCCTACCTCGTGTCCAGCAAGGACCCAGAGGTGCTGCTGGTCACGGCACGGACGGAGAACTGCGACTGCAACTGGTACCTCGAACTCGACTGGGCCTCCGAAGGCCGTACCGGCACGGTCCGCGTCGACGACCACGGCCGCCCCTTCCACACCACCAGCATCAAGGGACTGCCGCGTTACTGGTACAGCTCGGAAAGCGGAGAACGCCACTGGGTACCGATGACCGACTGATCGACTCGTCGACTGGCCGACCGGCCGACTGGCCGACTGGCCGACTGGCCGACTGAGTGTGGTCACGGTGCGGCCGGTCGTCCTTTAGAGCCGGGGCATGTTGCGCAGGTTGGAGCGGGCCATCTGCAACATGCGTCCTACTCCGCCGTCGAGGACGATCTTCGAGGCGGACAGGGCGAATCCGGTGACCATGTCGGCACTGACCCTGGGCGGGATGGAGAGGGCGTTGGGATCGGTGACGACGTCGACCAGGGCCGGCCCCTTGTGCCGGAAGGCGTCCTTCAACGCGCCGGCCAGTTGCTTGGGCTTCTCGACGCGTACACCATGGGCGCCGCAGGCACGCGCGACCGCGGCGAAGTCGGGGTTCTTGTTGCTGGTGCCGTGCGAGGGCAGACCGGCGACCAGCATCTCCAACTCCACCATGCCGAGGGAGGAGTTGTTGAACAGTACGACCTTTACCGGCAGGTCGTACTGGACGAGGGTCAGGAAGTCGCCCATCAGCATGGAGAAGCCGCCGTCGCCGGACATCGACACGACCTGGCGGCGGCGGTCGGTGAACTGGGCGCCGACGGCCATGGGCAGCGCGTTCGCCATGGAGCCGTGGGAGAAGGAGCCGATGACGCGACGGCGGCCGTTGGGCGTCAGGTACCGCGCGGCCCAGACGTTGCACATGCCGGTGTCCACGGTGAAAACGGCGTCATCGTCCGCGATTTCGTCGAGGACGGATGCCACGTACTCCGGGTGGATGGGAACGTGTTTGTCGACTTTCCGCGTGTACGCCTTCACGACCCCCTCCAGCGCGTCGGCATGCTTCTTCAGCATCCGGTCGAGGAAGCGCCGGTTGTCCTTGGTCCGCACGCGCGGGATGAGACAACGCAGGGTCTCGCGGACGTCGCCCCATACGGCGAGGTCCAGCTTCGAGCGCCGGCCCAGGTGTTCGGGCCGCACGTCGATCTGGGCGATCTTCACGTCGTCGGGGAGGAAGGCGCTGTAGGGGAAATCGGTTCCGAGAAGGATCAGCAGATCACACTCGTGGGTGGCCTCGTAGGCGGCGCCGTACCCGAGGAGACCGCTCATCCCGACGTCGTACGGATTGTCGTACTGAATCCATTCCTTTCCGCGCAACGCGTGCCCCACCGGGGACTTGATCTTCCCGGCGAGCGCCATCACTTCGGCGTGCGCGCCGGCCGTTCCACTGCCGCAGAACAGAGTGACCTTGCCGGCCGCGTCGATCATCTCGACCAGCGCGTCGATCTCGGCGTCACCGGGTCGGACGCTGGGACGGGCGGTTACGAGAGCGGTTTCGACGGCTTTCTCCGGCGCGGGCTGACCGGCGACGTCCCCGGGCAGCGACACGACGCTGACGCCGCCGCGGCCGACCGCGTTCTGGATCGCGGTGTGCAGCAACCGCGGCATCTGCTGCGGAGTGGAGACCAGCTCGCTGTAGTGACTGCACTCGCGGAACAACTGATCCGGATGGGTTTCCTGGAAGTAGCCCAGGCCGATCTCGCTGGAGGGGATGTGCGAGGCCAGGGCGAGTACCGGAGCCATGGAGCGGTGGGCGTCGTAGAGGCCGTTGATGAGGTGGAGGTTGCCGGGCCCGCACGAACCCGCGCAGGCGGCGAGTCTCCCGGTGATCTGGGCCTCCGCGCCCGCCGCGAAGGCGGCCGTCTCCTCGTGGCGGACGTGGATCCACTCGATGCCGCGGTGGCGTCGCACCGCGTCCACGACCGGGTTGAGGCTGTCCCCCACGACGCCGTAGAGGCGCTGCACTCCCGCGCGGACGACGATGTCCACGAACTGTTCGGCGACGTTCTGCTTGGCCATGGATCGACGCATCCCTTCGGTTTCCTCGGGTCGATCCCTCCACAGTGGCCGCGGCGGCGCGTTCACGCCTCCCAGACGGCCGCGGCCGTACGGTCGTCGGCGTAGCCCTTCACCCGCACCTGGGTGTCGGCGAGGAAGGCGGCCAGGCCGGGCGGGGTGGTGCCCGACCAGCGGCCCGTGAGATGCGCGGGCAGTCCGGGCTCGCCGCGCAGGGGGTCGGCCAGCCCGCCGGTGCACATCAGGAGCGTGTCACCCGGGCGGGCTATGGAGGCCCGGAAGCGGAAGGGCTCCCGAGGCGGTTCGGGCGCCGGGTCGTGGGGGTCCGGCGGTGTGGTGACGCCCAGGTCCATGGTGAGCCGGTCGCCCTCGGGCGTCTCGGCCGGCAGGGATCCGAACCCGGCCACCGGCTCACCGGCGACCGTGCCCACCGGCGGTTCGATGTCCCGCCAGACACCACCGCGCAGCCGGAACAGTCCCCCGCCGCCCACGCCGAAGAACACGCGCGTGCGGCAGTCCGGATCGGCGGGCAGCAGCAGGCAGCGCAGGGTGGCCGCGTACTCCTCGGGTGCCAGGCCCTGTTCCGCGGCGCCGGCGCGGAGCCGGCCGAGGCTGCGGTCGGTGAGCCGGTGCAGCCCCGACTTCAGGTCGCCGCGCCGGGCCGCCCTGATGTCCTCGGTCAGCCGGACATGGCTGCGGCCCACGGCCCGCCCGATCCACCGGCACACCTCGGCGGCCGCCCGATGCGCGCCCGGGGTCGCCCGGGCGCCGGTCGCCATCGCGACCAGGATCAGCGCGTGCTCGCCCGTCCCGAAGCGAGCGGTGAGCAGCGAGTCACGGCGCGGCTCCCCCCGGTACCGGGCCGAATCGCCCCGCACGGACGCGGCCCGCAGCGTCCAGGCTCCGTAGCGGGCCCCGTCCAGGACGGTGTCGGCGACCAGGTCGTCCAAGGCGTCCGGATCGGCGGGCGGGAGGGCGGTGGGCTCGGCGTCGTAGGTGGGCGGCCCGGAACCGACGTGGTCCTTGGCCACGGGAAGAGCGGGAAACGCGAGGACGGTGGGCGGGTGGTCGGGCGGGGCGGGCTCGGAAACTCGGTCCGGGGCACGGTCCGAGGCCGGGGCCGGGGCGAGGACGCCGTCCGCGGATGAGGCGGGGCCGGCGGCCGGAGCGCAGGCGTGGTCCGGGGCGGAACCGTGGTCGCGGGCAGAGGCGGACGACGGATCAGCCGGGGCGAAGGAGGGCGCCTGGCCGTCGGCGTGGACCGTCGGGGCCGTCGGGGGCGGCGGTGCATGGGCCGGTGGGGGCGGCGACGCGGGCGCAGGCGGCGGCCCGGCGGGCACGGGAGGCGCGGCGGGTGCGGGCGGTGCCGGAGGTACGGCGGGTGGGACGGGCACCTCGGGAGGGAGTGCGGGTGCAGCGGGTGCAGCGGGTGTGGCGGGTGTGGCGCGTGTGGCGCGTGTGGCCGACGCGGGAGGGGGAGCGGGAGCGGGCTTGGACGGTGCGGTCGTCGGCGCCGCGGGCGAGGTGGACGCCGTGGGTGGAGGGGGCGGGGTGGACGCCGTGGGTGGAGGGGGCGGCTCGGGTGAGGGAGGAGTCGTAGGTGAGGAGAAGCGCGGCGGGCCCGTTTCGAAGGCTGGGGGCGCCGTCTGCGACGACGACGCACCGTCGTCGGTCCTGTCGGGTGCGGGGCCGCCGCCGTCCTGGAACGGCTGCTCGGCGAACCCCGGCGGCAGCGGGCCGGGCGGAAAGTCCGCGCGATCGGACGGCACGTCCGGCGGTGGCGCCCAGGGAGCATGGACGCGAGGCGGCCGTGGGGGCCGGCGGTCGGTGAGGGCGGCGAGATCAGGGGCGATCGGACGGGCGGGCTCGCTTGGTTCGCCGGGCCGGCTGACGTCGCCCACCTGCGGGTCAGCGACCGCCGCCCCGGCGTCCACCTCCGCGGCTGGCCGAGGCCCCGGATCCGCCGCGATGGGAGCGTCGGCCTCGGCCTCGGCATCTGCGTAGCGGTTGGGGTCGGGGTTCGGGTTGGGGTTCGGATTGGGGTTGGGGTTGGGGTTGGGGTTGGGGACAGCGGACCGCTCGAAGGCGTCCCGCTCGCGCTCGCCGCCGGAGCCCGTGGCCGGGTCCGGCCGGGCGCCCCAGCCCAGATCCCCCCTGGCATCGGTGCTTCTCGGGGGCGGAACGGCGGCGGCCCTCGACGACGGGGGCTGCCCTGTCGGCGTCACGCCGGGCGAGGCCCACCAATCGGCCTGCGCGCCGGCGCCGGGCCGTTCGGCGCGCGGCGACGGCACTGGGCCGGGATCGACGGCATGGGAGCCGGCCTGGCCGTCCGCCCCACCGCTCACGGCGTCACGTCTGGTCGACGAGTCAGCCGCGTCGCCGTCCGGGTAACGCCCAGGGGACGACGGGCCCCACCCGCCCCCCGAGCCATGCCTGACCGACTGTTCCCCTGCGTGATACGGGCCCCGAGCCCTGTCAGGGTCCCGTGCCCGGTCAGGGTCCGGTGCGTTGCCAGGGTCCGGTGCGCTGTCGGGGGCCCGTGGGTTGTCACGGTCCGGTCTGCCGTCCGGATTCCCCACGCCCGCCGCAGCCCTGGTCCCGTCGTCGCCCGGGCGCAGGTCGTCGGTCCCGCCCGCGGAGACCACCGTTCCGGCGGCCGAGGCGAAGCGGTCGTCCAGTGAGTCGGCGGCGGGCGCGGGTCCCGTGTCCTCGGCGTCGTCGTCGTACAGCTGCCCCCACCAGTCGTCCTCGTGACGGGTGGGCCTTCCCCCCTGCTGGCTCATGCCCCTGATTGTCCACCGCACGGGCCGCAGGAAAACGGGGCATCCGGAAAATGCGCTCCGCCAAGGGTGTCGAACAGTTTCGCGAGCGGTGTCCGAGGAGCGGCCGACGGTCGTGCGGCGCGCGGCGGGGAAGAGGCGCCGGGCGGTTCCACCCCCCACGGGAGAACCGCCCGGCGACTCGGGTGACCAGGGCTCGAGTCCCCCAGTGCGCCCCTGCGCGTCAAGAGCCCGGGTCACGTCTCGCAGACCTCGAAACGCTGCGTGGCAGCCGTGCCGATCCGGGCGTGCACGGCGTTTCCGGACGCCCCACCGACCTGATCAGTGAGTGATCACATGTTCCCGCCGTGACCACACCTTGGCAGAGTGACCGGCGATACGGCGATGATGTGTCACGGCGGGTTTACGCCGTGGCTGTTTCCCGCCATTCAGGGGACGTCTGAGGAGGGACGGCACGCCATGCTGGGAGCGATAGGGCTCGACGAGACGCACGAGTCCGCGTACCGGGCGCTGGTGTCGGTGGGCGCCGCGAACGTCCCCGATCTCGCCCGCCGTCTGACCCTGGGCGAGCACGACACGGAACGCGCGCTGCGTCGGCTCGAACGGCACGGCCTGGCGGCTCAGTCCTCGGGGCGGCCCGGACGCTGGGTCGCCGCACCGCCGGGCGTCGCCCTGGGCGCTCTGCTCACCCACCAGCGGCATGAGCTGGACAAGGCGGAGCTGGCGGCCGCCCTGCTCGCCGAGGAGTACCGCGCGGCCGCCGCCGAACCGGCGGTTCACGACCTGATCGAGGTGGTGACGGGCGCCGCCGCCGTCGCCCAGCGCTTCCTGCAGCTCCAGCTCGGGGCGAGCGACGAGGTGTGCGCGCTGGTCACAGGGGTCCCGGTGGCCGTCAGCGGCAGCGAGAACGACGCCGAGGAGCGGGCCGCGGCCCGCGGGGTGCGCTACCGCGTCGTACTGGAGCGGGCCGTGCTCGACCAGCCGGACGGCATGAGGGAGCTGAGCGCCGCGCTGGCCCGGGACGAGCAGGTGCGGGTGGTGGACGCCGTGCCGACGAAACTCGTGGTCGCGGACCGCTCGCTCGCCCTGGTGCCGCTGACCGGCCGCTCGGCGGAGCCCGCCGCGCTGGTGGTGCACGCCAGCGGCCTGCTCGAGCTGCTGTCGGGGCTGTTCGAGTCGGTGTGGCGCGAGGCGCTGCCCTTGCGTCCGGGAGCCGCCGGCGTCGCCGAGCAGGAACCGGACACCCCCGATGCCGCGGACCTGGAGATCCTCTCCCTGCTGCTGGCGGGGATGACCGACGCGAGCGTGGCCAAACAACTCGACCTGGGGCTGCGGACGGTGCAGCGCCGGGTGAAGGGGCTGATGGAGCTGACGGGAGCGACGACCCGGCTGCAACTGGGCTGGCACGCGTACGAACGCGGCTGGGTGACCCGGGAACGGTAAGGGCGACGGAGACTGGAACGGTGGAGAAGCCGTTTACCAGCGTTCCCACGCCCGTCTGTCAGTCCGGACGGCCGTCCGGACTGACAGACGGAGAGCAGTCCTGAACGTCTTGATCTGCGCGTTCTCTCTCCCTCGGGCACTCTGGGCAGATGGGAGTGTGGGAACTCCTGCTGGTCGGACTGGTCATTCTGCTCGGCCTGTGCGGAGTGCTGGTGCCCGGCGTCCCAGGTTCGTGGCTGGTGTGGGCCGCGGTCCTGTGGTGGGCGTTGGACGATCCGCGCCCGGTCGCCTGGTTCGTCCTGGTAGGCGCGACAGTGACGCTGTTCCTGTCCCAGGTCGTGCGCTGGGTCCTTCCCCCTCGCCGACTACGCGAGAGCGGCGCGACCCCCCGGATGGCCGTGTACGCGGGGTGCGGCGCGTTTCTCGGCTTTCTCCTGCTCCCGGTGCTCGGCGCGATCCCCGGCTTCATGGGCGGCGTCTACCTCTGCGAACGCCTCCGCCTGGGCCGCCACGGCGAGGCCCGGGCGGCACTGCGGACAGCGATGCGATCGGGCGGCTGGAGCGTACTGGCCGAACTGTTCACCTGCCTGCTGATCGCGGGCGCATGGCTGGGGGCGCAGCTCGGGGGCTGACGATGGCGGACGGGGCCCGGTCGCGATCAGTGAACAGTCGCGATCAGTAACCGGTTGCGATCAGTAACCGGTTGCGGGTCAGTAACCGGTTGCGAGTCAGTTGCTGGCCGGTCGCGAACGCGGTTCGGGACGTTCTCGGCCGCTCAGACCGAAGCGGACGGGAGCACCCCTTCCAGAGTCAGCAGCCGCACCTTGCGCTCCAGCCCGCCCGCGTATCCGGTGAGGGAGCCGTCGGCGCCGATGACCCGATGACAGGCCCGCACGATCAGCAACGGGTTCGCCCCGATGGCGCCGCCGACGGCCCGTACGGCCATCCGCGAGGCGCCGACCCGTGCGGCGACCTCCCCGTACGTGATGGTCGCGCCGTAGGGGACGGAGTCCAGGGCGGCCCACACCTGCTCACGGAAAGCCGTGCCGGCGCTGCGCAGTGGAAGCCGGAACTCCTTGAGGTCGGCGGCGAAGTAGGCGTCGAGCTGTTCCCGCACGGCCCGGAAGGGACCGGGATCGTGCCGCCAGTCCGCCTGCACGGTCCGCCCGCGCTTCTGCCCGGTCACGGAGAGGGAGGTCAGGGCTCCGTCGGGGTCGGCGGTGAGCAGCAGCGGGCCGAGAGGGCTCTGCACACTCGTCCAGTACGTCGTCGCGTCCGGCTGGATTCCCGGGGCCGTCCGGCCGGTCGGGGTGGGGTGTTCGGTGTGTTCGGTGTGTTGCGGCTGAGTCGGTCGGGTCGGTTGGGGCGGCTGGGTCAGGTCGGTCATCGTTCCTCCGCGGCGCGCAGATGGTGCAGGGCGTAGGTGCGCCAGGGGCGCCAGGTGTCGGGGACGTCCGCGTCGGGCGGCGCGGCGTCGGGATCGCCGAGGGCGCGGGCGCGGATCGCCGCGACCGTCCCGGCGTCCAGGCCGGGCAGGGCCAGCAGTGCAGCTTGGGCGTCGTCCCGGTCGACGCCCGGGTCCAGTCGTAGGGCGCCGTCGGCGAGGGCCGCGACGAGAGTGCCCAGCGGGCCGTCGGGCTCGGACCCCGCCAGCACGGCCGGCTCGGGGAAAAGATGGGTGAGAGTCCCACAAGGGGCGTCGAGGACCTTGCCGTAAGCGTGCACGAGACGCTCCGCCCCGACCCGGCCGACGAGTGCCCGCACCGCGTACTCCTCCGGGTCGGCCGCCCCGGGAGCACGCAGGCCGGGGCGGGCGGCGACCAGCGGGGCGAGTCGCGGATCGGCGCCGAGCCGCTCGTCGACCGCGTACGGGTCGGCGTCGAGGTCGAACAGCCGACGCAACCGCTGGACCGCGGTGGTGAGGTCCCGGGGGTCGGTGAGATGCAGCCGGGCGTCGAGCCACCCGCCCGGATGGACGGACGAGTCCCGGCCGCGGTTGCCCGCTCGCTCGTCCACGGCGACGATCCCGGTGCCGTACGGCAGCCGCAACGTGCGGCGGTAGGTGCGCCGGCCGGTCGGCCCGCTCACCTCCTCCACCCCTGCCACGGCCTCACGCTGCAGCAGGTCGAAGACCGTCCTCGCCTGATACGGACCCCGGTGGGCCAACCGCAGCGGGATTCCTGCGGAGGGCGTGGCGGTTCGACGCGGCGCGCGTACGGCGGCCCGCAGCCCGGTCGGAGTCGTCGCGTACACGGCCCGGACGGTGTCGTTGAACTGGCGCACACTGGCGAACCCGGCCGCGAATGCGATCTCGGTGACGGGCAGCGCGGTCGTCTGCAGCAGCACCCGCGCGGTGTGCGCGCGCTGCGCGCGGGCGAGGGCGACCGGTCCCGCGCCGAGCTCTGCGGTGAGCTGTCGCTGCACCTGACGAGCGCTGTAGCCGAGCCGGTCGGCCAGCCCCCCCACACCCTCCCGATCGACGACTCCGTCGCCGATCAGACGCATCGCCCGGCCGACGACGTCGGCCCGCGCATTCCACTCCGCTGAACCGGGCACGGCATCCGGACGGCACCGCCGGCAGGCCCGGAACCCGGAGCCCTGTGCGGCGGCGGCCGTCGCGAAGAACCGCACGTTGCGACGTTTCGGCGTCACAGCCGGGCAACTGGGCCGGCAGTAGATGCCGGTGGTCTCGACGGCGAAGAAGAACTCGCCGTCGAACCGGGCGTCCCTGCTGCGGACCGCTTCGTAGCGGGTTTCCTGGTCCGTCATGGGTTCCAGTCTCAGCCCACGCCGAGTCCCCTGCTAGCGGAAATCGGACGTGACGCTGGATACGACGCAGCCGCGCCCCCGAGCTCGACCACGTCACCGCTCGCCTCACGTCCCACGTCGTTGCGTGCCCACGCGCCCAGTCCCCTCCTGCCCGTCTGCCCACGAGCCCACGAGTCCACGAGCCCACGGGGAACGGGGGCACGGGGGAACGGGGGAACGGGGGAACGGGGGAACGGGCCCACGGAAGATCGTAACGATGGGCGACACGAGGCGCGGGCACGGCGGGAGCGGGCCGTGCCGCCGGGGCACGGCCCGCTTGCCGCG
>NZ_JBHVYK010000089.1:0-31826 GCF_042880855.1 Streptomyces sp. NPDC058291 | reverse complement strand
GCAGGCGCCGCAGCGGCGGGCGCCGCCTGGGCCGGGGTGGCCGGGGCGGCGGGCGCCGGGGGTGCGGTGGTGGTCGCTGCGGCCCCCGCGGCCGCAGTACCCGCCGGAGCCGAGGGAGCGGCCGCTCCTGGCTTGTAGTCGGCGAAGAAGTCCCACCAGGCGCGGTCTACCGAATTCGGGTCCTGGAGGTACTGCTGATAGATCTCGTCGACGAGCCACTCGTTCGGCCCGAACGCGGCAGCGGGGTTCTTGCCCGCTTGGTCTGCGTCGGTCGAGATGCTGGAGTTACTGGGGGACTGTGGCGACACGGCGGCAACCGCCCTCTTCCGCTTCACAAGGTGATGGACAGCGGGAATAAAGGCTACGCCCCCTGGAGGGGGAAGGTCAGGCCGGGCCCGTCCATCGTCGCGTAAGTCACATCGCGGAGCGTGTTTCGGGGGTGAAAATGGCGGGAAACAAGCGCGGTTGTGCGTCGCGAGGGGCGCGTTGGCGCAGGTCGTGCGCGCCGGGCGCGCGGACCCGTGCCGACCTGCGCCGGTCCGGTGCCTGATGACACGTGTCCGACTGCGCGGACGCACGTGGATCTTGGAGCTCCGCCGCGAACTTTACGTCAACTTGGAACGGAGGACTCTCCCGGAAGAGTGATAAGAATCCGGCATCCCCGCTCGGATTCGGCCACTCCGATCCGGCCTCCGTGAAGATCGACCGCCCAGCGGGCGATCGCCAGTCCCAGTCCCGTGCCGCCGTCGCTGCCCGGTCCGTGCGGCCGGCGGACCGCCCCCCGGTTGAACCGCTCGAACACGCGGTGCCACTCCGAGCGCGGAATGCCGGGCCCTTCGTCGAGGACCTCCAGCTCCAGCGACTCCGGCTGCGCCCCGCGCCGCGCCTTCACCGTCACCCGTCCGTGCGGCGGGCTGTGCTTGACGGCGTTGTCGATCAGGTTGGCGACGACCTGGTGGATGCGCTCCGGGTCCGCGTGCGCGGTGAGCTCCGGAGGGGTGACGTCCAGGTGCAGATGGACGTCCGTCCGGGTGTGGCTGCCGCCCGAACCCATGGTGGCGCGGGCCGAGGCGACCATGTTGGCCTCCTTCAGCACGCCCGACAGATAGGGCCACACCTCGAAGCGCCGCTTGCGCAGCGGGACCACGCCGTTGTCCAGACGGGACAGGTCGAGCAGCGTCTCGACCAGCCGCCCGAGCCGCTCCGTCTGCTTCAGGGCGGTGCGCATCGTCTCGGGGTCCGCCTCGGCGATGCCGTCGACGACGTTCTCCAGGACGGCGCGCAGACCCGCGATGGGCGTGCGCAGCTCGTGCGAGACGTTGGCCACCAGCTCCTTGCGGTGCCGGTCCTGCGCCTCCAGCTCGTCCGCCATGACGTTGATCGTCTGCGCGAGGTCGCCCAGCTCGTCACGGCGGTTCTCGCGCACCCGGCGGGTGTAGTCGCCGTGCGAGATGGACCGGGCCACCGTGTTCATCTCACCCAGCGGCGCGGTGAGCGAATGCGCCACGAACTGCGTGATCAGCAGTGTGGCGATCATCGAGAAGACCGTGATGAAGCGCAGCTCCGTCTTGGTGTGCACCGCGATCATCGACAGACCGGTGGTGATCAGCACCGAGATGACGACCAGCGCGCCCAGCTTGGTCTTGATCGAGAACGGGCGTACGCCGCCCCAGGGCGCGTCCGCTCCGGGGGCGGGGCTTCTCGGTCCGTCCGGCCCGCGGCTCATGGCGTCGGGGTCTCCAGCGCGTAGCCCACGCCGTGCACCGTGCGGATCCGCTCCGCGCCGATCTTCCGGCGCAGCGCCTTGATGTGGCTGTCGACCGTGCGGGTGCCGGAGGCGTCCGCCCAGTCCCACACCTCGGCGAGGAGCTGCTCGCGGGAGAGCACCGCGCGCGGGGTGTTCGCCAGACAGACCAGCAGGTCGAACTCGGTGGGCGTGAGGTGCACGTCCTCCGAGCGGACCCGCACCCGGCGCTGCGCGTGGTCGATCTCCAGCTCGCCGAGCCGCAGGATCCCGCTGCGCGGGGTCGTCGCCGCGATGGCGGCCCGCTCCACCCGGCGCAGCAGGACGTGCACGCGGGCCGCCAGCTCCCGCATCGAGAAGGGCTTGGTCATGTAGTCGTCGGCGCCCACGCCGAGGCCGACCAGCATGTCGGTCTCGTCGTCGCGCGCGGTGAGCATCATGACCGGCACCGGGCGGGCGGCCTGCACGCGGCGGCAGACCTCCAGGCCGTCGAAGCCGGGCAGCATGATGTCGAGGATCAGCAGGTCGGGCTGCCAGGCCTCTGCCGTGTCCACGGCCGCCGGACCGTCGCCCGCCGTTTGCACGAGGAATCCCTCGGCGCGCAGGCGGGCGGCGATGGCGTCGACGATCGTCGGGTCGTCCTCGACGACCAGGACGCGCCGCTGCGCGCCCGGGGTCGCCGCCGCCGCGGTGTTGTGTGCGGTGTGTGTCTGGTCCATCGCCCGCCCCTGAGTGTGCTTTCCGGAACCAGTGGGGTGGTCCCTTGATTGCGCATGACTGCGGTTGACGCATAAATGATCGGCGTCAGGAATGCAGCGTACGGGGAGTCACCACGGCTTTGCTATCCAGGTCGGACGGCGAGATGCACCACGTCCGGCACGCCTCGGGCAACCGGGATCTCTTCGGTACGCACCCGTTGGAACCCGGCATTCCCCAAGGTTCCCTCGAATTCCGGAGAGGGGCGGGCCGACCACACCGCCAGTGCTCCCCCCGGTCTCAACACCCGCGCGCAGCTTGCGAGTCCGGTCGTCGAATACAGGCTGTCGTTGCCCTCGGTGACCGTCCAGTCGGGTCCGTTGTCGATGTCCAGGCATACCGCGTCGAATGTGTCGCATGTCTCATTGACGAAGTCGAGCAGATCGGCTTCGACGATCTTCGTCCGGGGATCCGCCAGGGCCGGGCCGGAGACGGCGGCCAGCGGGCCGGTCAGATGCCAGTCGATGACGGCGCGCTCGCGTTCCACCACCGTGACGGCGCCCCAGCGGGGATCGGCGGCGGCGTGCGCGAGGGAGAAGCCGACGCCCAGACCGCCGAGCAGCAGGGCGGGTGCGGGACGTCCGTCCAGCGCGTCCCGTGCCGCGTCGACCAGCAGCCGTTCCGAGCGGCCGTCCGAAGTGTCCATCAGGAAGCAGCCGTTGGCGATGATCTGGAGCAACTTTCCGTGCCGGCGCAGGACGACCTCACCGTGAGGACCCTCACGGCGGTCCAGTACCTCCGGCGCGTCGGGGATGTCGTAAGGGGTGGGCATCGGTCCATCCTGGCATCCGCCTGACGGTTCGTTGAGGGAATTCCCTGAGCGGTCGGTGAGGTTGACGCACGTCCGTTCGAGAACGGTGCGAGGCGGATGAGAAAAGGCCGGGAGAACTCTCAGAGCTTCCTGTGAATCGGTGCGCACGTGGCGTCGGTCACAGACAGCGGACGGCCGGCCCGCGAAGGGTGGGGGAAACGGAAGGAGCGCCTCACAGTGGAACGCACGGCCTCCCCCACGAGCCCGCCCCCGACCGACGTCCATGGGCGGCCCGACGTCCGCGGGCTCCTGGACGGCATCCCGGGCCAGCGCACCCCACCGCGCTTCCGGCGGCTCGAACCGAACCCGCGCCCCCGGCACCGGATTCCCGTCCCCTTCACGCTCGGCTACGCGGCCGTCCTCGCCGTCACCTCGTACGTCTCGGCGCATTTCGACCCCGCCCTGGTGTACGCCCTGCACCAGGCCTCCAGCACCGACGTGGCGCATCTGGCGCGGACGCCGGCGCTGGTGCTGGCGGCCAGCGCCCTGTGGGTGGCGGGCGGCTTCGCCTCGCCCTTCACGCTCGGCTTCCTGGTCGTCCTCACCGCGCTGGAACGGCGCGTCGGCGGGGTCCGCACCGCCGTCGTCTTCCTGCTCGGACACCTCCTGGCCACCCTCGCCACCGAGGTGCCGGTCGGTCTGGCCGTACTGGCGGGGCGGCTGCCCGACAGCTCGCTGCACCGCCTCGACTACGGCATCAGCTTCGGCGTCGCCGCCTGCGTGGGCGCTCTCGCGGGGCTGCTGCGTCCATGGTTGCGCTGGTCCCTGCTCGCCGCCTTCGGCGCCCTGCTGCTCCAGGACCTGCTCGCCTTCACCGACCCGATGACGAACTGGGGACACCTGATCGCGCTGGCGATAGGCGTCGCCGCCTGGCCCCGGGTGCGCGGCTGGGACCGTGCCCGCCCGGCCGCCGCTCCCCGCACCGGCTGACCCGCCGCTCACGCGGTCCCGAACGCGACACGGCGTCTCCGGGTGCCGGGGAACGGCAGCGGAGGCCAGAGGACGTCGGAGGGCGGCAGCGGACGCCAGAGGACGTCGAGGGGCGGAGGGGTGCGTCGGGGGGCGTCGGGGGCGTCCGCGGAGGTCAGGGCGTCGGAGGAGCCGGAGATCGACCGGCAAGGCGTGCGCCTCAGTCGTCGTACTGGACGGTGCCGTTCTCGCGCAGGGTCGGATGGAGCTTCATGGGGCCGTACTCGTCGACGTCCGAGGGGCGGGGCGGTTCCGGGCCGTCCGGGCCCAGGCGGACCATCCGCTCGACGCGGCAGATCCGGAACACACGACCCTCCACGCTCGCCTCGTCGGCCCGCCCGGCGCTGCGGAACGCCTCGGCGGCCCGCGCGTACACGGCCTTCTTGCGCTCGTCGAAGCGGTGCAGCATCGCCCACACGCGGGCCATCCCCTCGTACAGCGAGCGGCGCGCCTCGTGCGGGGTGGCCGTCAGGGAACCGCACGGGGTCCAGCCCGAGTCGTCGCGCTCGGCCACCGAGAAGCCGACCGGCAGTCGGACCACCTCAGGGTGCGTCCGGGCCGCCCGCGCGGAGTCCGTGCGCACGTCGGCGGGGAAGCGGGCGCCCGTGTACGTGAAGTCGCGCAGGCCCAGGCGCAGGGCGCCCGCCATCGGCCCGTCGTCCCGGCCGGGGTCGAGGGCGAAGCCCACGTCCGGGGACGGCACGGCGCACTGGTCCTCCCACGACGGGGCGAGGACCTCCGGGTCGGTGGGCCGGGGCGGCTCCGGACCGTCGTCGCCGGTGCGGGCGAACTCGTCGCCGCGCACCACCCGGTAGCGCACGCCCAGCGCCTCCACCTCGTCGGCCGGGGCCCGCTCCAGCACGGCGACGGCCGCCAGCAGGTCGCGCCGGGCGGACGGGGCGCCCGTGCCGTCCTTCGCCTTGAACCACAGGTGCGAGTTGAGTCCGTCCCGGGCCTGCTGGGGCATGCCGTCGACCACCGGCTTCAGCAGCCGCCAGCACGGCTCCGCGGCCGCCGGGTCCAGCACGGCCACGCCGAAGACGGGCCCGCGCAGCACGATGTGCGGATAGCGCCGGGAAGCCTCGACGGCGTCCGCCTCCGTCACCCAGGCGACGGGGTCGTCCCGCAGGACCAGCTCCGCGTGAAGGGCGTCCAGGCGTCGCTTCCAGTCATCGGTCATACGCGCATTGTGGTCGGGCCGCCGGGCGGTTCGGGGCGAATGCCGGAAGTGGGCGGGGTACGGACAGGGGGCGCGAGGGGCGCGCCCCGTCGTGCGGCGTCCAGCGGTGCGCCCCTTCGGTCGCCGGGCGACGCCCGCGTGCCCCGCCCGTGAATCCCGCGCCGCCCGGCGACGACCGGGCGCGCCCGCCGGGCGGCGGCCGCGGCGCGCGCCCCCGACCGCCCCCGAACGCCGCTGATCGCCCACAGCGAACGGACGGGAGTGCGGGGAACATCCGACGGCTCCTGTGCATTGAGTCGGCATAGCTCAACTTGACTGCCGAAGGGGAGATCATGGCTTCGACGTCCGCACCGCTCACCTTGCCCGTATTGCCTCTCGATGACGAGGTCGTGCTCCCCGGCATGGTGGTTCCGCTGGACCTCAACGACACCGACGTACGCGCCGCGGTGGAGGCCGCCCAGGCCGCCGCCCGTTCGGAACCGGGCAAGCCGCGCGTCCTGCTGGTGCCGCGTGTCGACGGCACGTACGCGAGCACCGGTGTGCTCGGCACCGTCGAGCAGGTCGGCCGGCTGGCCGACGGCGACCCGGGCGCGCTCATCCGCGGCCGCGGCCGCGTGAAGATCGGCGCCGGCACCACCGGCCCCGGCGCCGCCCTGTGGGTGGAGGGCACCGCGGTCGACCAGAGCGTCCCCGAGCCGCTGCCCGGTCACGTCGCCGAACTCGTCAAGGAGTACAAGGCGCTCGCCACCGCCTGGCTGCGCAAGCGCGGCGCCTGGCAGGTCGTCGACCGCGTCCAGGCCATCGACGACGTCTCCGCGCTCGCCGACAACTCCGGTTACTCGCCCTTCCTGACCACCGAGCAGAAGGTGGAGCTCCTGGAGACCGCCGACCCGGTGGCCCGCCTGAAGACCGCCACCCAGCAGCTGCGCGACCACCTCGCCGAGCAGGACGTCGCCGAGACCATCGCCAAGGACGTCCAGGAAGGCGTCGACAAGCAGCAGCGCGAGTTCCTGCTGCGCCGTCAGCTCGAAGCCGTCCGCAAGGAGCTGCGCGACCTCAACGGCGAACAGGAGGGCGAGGAGTCCGACGACTACCGCGCCCGCGTCGAGGCCGCCGACCTGCCCGAGAAGGTCCGCGAGGCCGCCCTCAAGGAGGTCGACAAGCTGGAGCGCTCCAGCGACCAGTCGCCCGAGGGCTCCTGGATCCGCACCTGGCTGGACACCGTCCTCGAACTGCCCTGGAACGAGCGCACCGAGGACGCCTACGACATCCAGGGCGCCCGGAGCGTGCTCGACGCCGAGCACGCGGGCCTGCAGGACGTGAAGGAGCGCATCACCGAGTACCTCGCCGTGCGCAAGCGCCGCCACGAGCGCGGCCTCGGGGTCGTCGGCGGCCGGCGCGGCGGCGCGGTCCTGGCCCTCGTCGGACCGCCCGGCGTCGGCAAGACCTCGCTCGGCGAGTCCGTCGCCCACGCGATGGGCCGCAAGTTCGTCCGCGTCGCCCTCGGCGGCGTCCGCGACGAGGCCGAGATCCGCGGCCACCGCCGCACCTACGTCGGCGCGCTGCCCGGCCGGATCGTGCGGGCGATCAAGGAGGCCGGGTCGATGAACCCGGTGGTCCTGCTCGACGAGATCGACAAGGTGGGCTCCGACTTCCGGGGCGACCCGGCGGCCGCCCTCCTCGAAGTGCTCGACCCGGCCCAGAACCACACCTTCCGTGACCACTACCTGGAGGTCGAACTCGACCTGTCGGACGTGGTCTTCCTCGCCACCGCCAACGTGCTCGAAGCCATCCCCGAGGCCCTGCTCGACCGGATGGAGCTGGTCCGCCTCGACGGCTACACCGAGGACGAGAAGGTCGTCATCGCCCGCGACCACCTGCTCCCGCGCCAGCTGGAGCGGGCCGGTCTGGACAAGGAGGAGGTCGTCCTCGACGAGAGCGCGCTGCGCAAGCTCGCCGGCGAGTACACCCGCGAGGCAGGCGTGCGGACCTTGGAGCGGTCCATCGCCCGGCTGCTGCGCAAGGTCGCGGCCCAGCACGAACTGGGCGAGCGGGAACTGCCCCTCACCGTGACGGACGAGGACCTGCGCGCCCTGATCGGCCGGCCGCACCACGTGCCCGAGTCCGCCCAGGACCCGGCCGAGCGCCGGACCGCCGTCCCGGGGGTCGCCACCGGCCTCGCGGTCACCGGCGCGGGCGGCGACGTCCTGTACGTCGAGGCCTCGCTGGCCGACCCGGAGACGGGCGCGGCGGGCCTGACCCTGACCGGTCAGCTCGGCGACGTGATGAAGGAGTCGGCGCAGATCGCGCTCAGCTTCCTGCGCAGCCACGGCGCCGAACTGGAACTGCCGGTGGGCGACCTCAAGGACCGGGGCGTGCACATCCACTTCCCGGCGGGCGCGGTCCCCAAGGACGGCCCGAGCGCCGGCGTCACCATGACGACCGCCCTCGCCTCCCTGCTGTCCGGCCGGCTCGTCCGCACGGACGTGGCGATGACCGGCGAGGTCTCGCTGACCGGCCGGGTGCTGCCCATCGGCGGCGTGAAGCAGAAGCTGCTCGCCGCACACCGGGCCGGCGTCACCACCGTCATCATCCCCAAGCGCAACGAGCCCGACCTGGACGACGTCCCCGCGGAGGTGCTGGACACGCTCGACGTCCACGCCGTCACCGACGTCCGCCAGGTCCTGGAACTGGCGCTCGCGCCCGCCGTGAACAGCGCGACGCCGGAGGTTCCCGTGGCGGCGTGACGGACGCCGCGGGCGGCGCGGCCCGGGTCCCGTGAGGGAGGCCCGGGCCTTCGCCGTGTCCGGCACACGGCCCCGGCGAAGAGCCGCCGACCTGTGCCTGGGAAATACTGGGGAGCTGCGCCGACCGCGGCGACCGGTGAGATCAGGGGTGCTGACGTGCACGAGGACACGAACGACGACGGACGCTCGTCGCGCGGTGTGGAGCAGGGCGACCGGGAGTTCCTCTCCCTGGAGCGGGAGCTCACGGTGCTGCTGCGCCGCGCCCGCGCCAATCAGGGCGAGATGGCCCGCGAGGTCCACCCGGACCTGGAGTCCGCCGCCTACGGGCTCCTCGTCCGGCTGGAGGAGTGCGGCCGCCAGCGCGCCACCGAGCTCGCCGCCTACATCGGCGTCGGCAAGGCCACCATGTCCCGTCAGCTGCGGGCTCTGGAACAGCTCGGCCTGGTGGCCCGCGCACCGGACCCGGCGGACGGCCGCGCCTGGCTGGTCGACCTCACCGAGGAGGGCCGCAGCCGGGTGAGCCGGGTCCGCGAGGCCCGCCGCGAGCGGTACGTCAGCACCTTCTCCCACTGGGACCGCACCGAGGTCGAGGAACTGGCCCGCCTGCTCCACCAGCTGAACCGGGGCATGGAGAAGTAGGAGGGCCCCGCCTTTCGGATCGGTCCGCGGGCGCGGGGCCCGGCGCCCGCGGCTGCGGCGCGGTCGTCGGGCCCCGCCGCGCAGCCCCGACGGCCTCGCCGCGTCTCACAGCTCCACGTACACCACCGTCGCGTCGTCGTGCGTCTTCGCCCGGGCCAGGCAGGGGCGGCCGGCTTCGACGTCCGCTCGTTCCCGTCGGCGCACCCGCTCCACCAGGGCCCGGGCCCCCTCCTCGCGGACGAGCGCGAGCAGGTCGGGCCAGTCGCCCTCGTGGAAGAGCTCCGCCCAGCGGGCGGCGCCGTCCGACAGGGCGGCCAGCGAGGCGACCTCGGCGCGCGGCACGGCGCCGGTCACCGCGCGGGCGGCGACCGAGGGGTCGGCCGCGGCAGTGAAGAACCCGCCCTCCTTGTTGCGCAGCGTGCCGTCCACGACGTCGGCGCTGCGCAGCAGGGCGCGCGGCAGCCGGGCCAGCCGGTCGTCGTGGACGGGGGAGACCCGGCCGTCCGGCGAGGCCAGCAGCAACGTCGCGTCGCACAGGACCAGGTACTCGACGCTTCGCGGCGACCAGCGTGCGAGGACCACGGTGGCCTGTGGGGTGCGTGGGTGAGAAAGGTCACAGGTTCCCGCATGGGCCTCGGCGGTACGCGTGATGGCGAGGGCGAGCGCCTCGGCCAGGGGAACATCCGGGAGGGAAACGGTCAGTTCGGTCAGGGCGCCGCCGAGTCGTGCCGTGAACCAGGGGACCGAATGCAGGCAGTCCGCGCCGTCCCGCGGCGGAGTCACCCCGTCCAGCAGGACGAGCGAACCGCCCTGCCCGGAGGCGGGAAGCCCGACGCTCGCGAAGTCCTCGTTGGGGCGGGCCGGATCGCCGCCGTCCGACACAAGTTCCGTGCGCATCCGGCCAGTCTGCACGACCCCTCCACAGCCTTCGCGAAAGGCTGGCACCCTTCCCCGAACGGACGCACCGCCGCAGGTCAGACGCCTGTTTTGGGCGGGAATGAAGCACTCCGGGAAGGCGTGGCGGCGAATCCTGCCAAAGCCCGCCGCCCACGTCCAACCGGCCTGCCGGACCGGGCCGCCGCGCACGCCGGCGGAACTTGCCCGCCAACTCCCCTCCGATGTTCACTCCTTCGGGTGGCGGGGCAAGCGATGCGCGGTCCCCGCACACCGGCACTGGGAGGGTCGGGAACCGTACCGGACGTACGCGCCAGTTGACGGAGCGTCATATCCGGCCCATGGGTAACGAGTCAGGAATGCGAGCACCGGTGCAGAAGACGCGGCCTCGGCGTACAGGCAGCCAGCCGGCCTCCGAGGGGGGCGCGGAGCGCACCCCTGTCGGCAAGGGCCGCCCGACCCATGTACGCAACCGGCTGATCGTCGCGGTGGCCGTCGTGGCCGCCGCCGTCGCCGGAGCGGGCGCGCCCTCGATCCTGGCCGCGTCCGGTCAGTTGAAGGACTCCCAGGACCTGGTCACCCTGGCCGAGCAGACCCAGGACGCCCTCGCCCTGGCCCAGTCCCTGGCGGACGAACGCGACGAGGTCACCACCTATGTGGCGGCCGGCCGCGTCAAGTCCAGGGCGCCCTCCTCGGACGGCAGCGCCCGGGTGGACCGCCAGGCGCGCGAGCTGACCGCCGAGACGGACGTCTCCGCCGCCCTGCGCAAGGCCCTCGACGCCGTCCCCTCCGTGCGGCGGTCGGCCCTCACCGGCAAGAGCACCGCCCTGCAGGCGCACCAGGAGTACTCCGAGGTCATCGCCGCGCTGCATATCCTCGTCGACCGGCTGGCCGAGCAGACGCCGCCGCGCGCCGGATCCGGCGCGCACGCCCTCGCCGAGCTCGACAGCGCCGTCCAGCAGGCCTCCGCCACCCGGGGGCTGCTGCTCGCGGCGCTGAACGTGCCGACGACGGAGGAGACCTCCTACGACCCCGTCACCGGCCGGTCGAGCACCGAGAAGGTCGCCTCCAAGGCCGACGCCAAGCAGCGCGACGCCCTCGCCGCCGCCGCCCAGCAGGCCCGGCTGCGGTCCGACGCGGCCCTCGCCGGATTCCGCGAGGGCGCGCCCCGGGACGCGGTGGACTCCTACGACTCCACGGTCACCGGCGGCGACGTAGACACCGCCGAGGCCTATCTCGCGTCCCTCACCGACCAGCCGGAACTCAGCGGCCGCGACCTCGACACCGGCGTCAAGAAGCTCGACGCCGCCCTGTCCGCCCGCGTCGACCTGATGCGCGGGGCCGAGTCCTCGCTGTTCGGCCACCGCGCCGAGGACCTCGCCCGGCTGCGCGACGACGACGTCACCGGCCTGGAGATCCGCGTCGCCGTCCTCGGCGCGCTCATGCTGCTGGCCGTCGCCGTGGCCGCGGGCATGGCGCGCAGCCTCACCCGGCCGCTGTCCGTGCTGCGCCGGGGGTCGGCGCGGCTGGCCGGAGCCGAGAACCCCGCGGCCGAGGAGCCGGTCGCGTTCACCGGCCGCAACGACGAGTTCGCCCAGGTCGTCCGCTCGGTCAACGCCCTGCACCAGCACGCCGCCGCCCTCCACGAGCGCGTCGCCACCCTGGAGTCCGACCGCAAGCACCTCGTGGGCCAGCGCCAGCGGATGGCCGACGCCCGCGAGGAACTGCGCGCCGAACTCGCCGCCTCGGCCGCCCGGCTGGACGCCCTGCGGGACAGCATCAGCGGCACCTTCGTCAGCCTCGCCCTGCGCACCCTCGGCCTGGTCGAGCGCCAACTCGCCGTCATCGAGGGCCTGGAGGAGCGCGAGCAGGACCCCGACCGGCTGGCCACACTCTTCAAGCTCGACCACTTCGCCACGGTCATGCGCCGGCACAGCGAGAACCTCCTGGTCCTGGCCGGCACGGAACACGTCCAGCAGCACGCGGGCCCCATCCCGCTGGTCGACGTGGTCCGCGCGGCGGTCAGCGAGATCGAGCGCTACGAGCGCGTACGCATCTCGGCGCTGCCCCCGCACGCGCACGTGGCCGGCTTCGCCGCCGACGACCTCTCCCACCTGCTGGCCGAACTCATGGAGAACGCCACCTCGTTCTCCCCGCCGGACCTGCCCGTCGAGGTCTCCGGCTGGCTCCTGGAGAACGGCGAGGTCATGCTCTCCGTCCAGGACGAGGGCATCGGGATTCCGGACGACCGGCTGGGCGGGCTCAACGCCCGCCTCGCCGAGTTCGACCCCGAGACGCCGTACGACCAGGAGGGCGAGGAGGGGCTCGGCCTCGGGCTGTACGTGGTGGCCCGGCTCGCCCACCGGCACGGCGTGCGCGTCCGGCTGCGCGAGCAGAAGCAGGGCGGGGTGGCCGCCGTCGTCGTCCTGCCCACCCAGCTCCTGGCCGCCGCCCCGGCCGCGGCGGTCCCCTCCGCGGCGCCGGCCGGCGCGGCCGCCCAGGCCTTCTCCCTGCCCGGCGCCGACGCCGAGGCCAACTCCAACGTCCTGCCCGGCCGTTCGAAGCCGGCCGACCCGCTGGTCGCGCTGGCCGAGAAGGCCGTTCGCCAGGCGAAGAGCCCGGCGGAGTCGCCGGCCGAGACGACCATGGAACTCCTGCTGCCGATCCCCCAGGAGGAGCCCGGCCTGGAGGAGCCCGGCCTGGAGGAGCCCGGCGCCCCGCAGGACGAGCACGTCCACGCGTCCCCGGTCACCGACCGCGAGCAAGCCTCCCAGGACCCGCCCGCACCCGCCGACGGATCCGCCGCGGCCGCAGCCGGGACGGAACACGCACGCACCCCCGACGTCCCGGAGGAACCCCTCACCGACAAGGGCCTCCCCAAGCGCACACCCAAGATCACCGCACCCGCCCACGCCCCGCGCCAGCGGACCGGCTCCGTCGACGCGGACGCCCTCCGCCGCCGGCTGGGCGGGTTCCGCCAGGGGGCGCAGGCCGGCTACCGCGAGGTGGAGGCGGAGATCGCCGAGAAGACGGGCCGCAACCGGATCCCGTCGCAAGAGGCAGTACGCGACGCGGCACGGAACTCCGCACGAAAAGCAGCTCAAGAAGCACACGCACACGCCGAAGAAGACACGGGGGGCACAGTCGAGGAGGCAAGCAGTTGACCGCGCCCAGTACCTTCGGACTGAGCAGTGAAGCCCGTAACCTGCACTGGCTGTTGACCAACCTCGTGGAGGAGGTGCCGGGCATCCAGTCCGTCGCCGTCGTGTCCTCGGACGGCCTGCTCCTGCTGTCCTCGGACGCAGTCCGCAACGACGAGGCCCGCCAGGTCCGCGAGAGCAGACCTTCCGGCCCGCGCGGCTCCTCCGCCGACCTCGCCACCATCGTCTCGGGCATCGGCAGCCTCACCATCGGCGCCGCCAAGCTCATGGCGTTCGGCGGGGTGAAGCACACCATGATCGCGATGGACGAGGGCAGCCTCTTCGTCATGTCGATCAGCGACGGCTCGCTCCTCGGCGTGCACGGCTCCGCCGGCTGCGACATGAGCGTGGTGGCGTACCACATGGCGCTCTTCGTGGGCCGCGCCGGACACGTCCTGACCCCCGAACTGCGCAGTGAGCTACGGCAGTCGCTGGAGTCCACGACGACGGGGAGCATCGGATGAGCACCGTCCCGCAGCAGCCGCAGGGCGGCAGGCAGCAGCTCCCGGTCCGCGGCGGCGACCGCAAACCCGCCCGGGTGCGCCCCTATTCGCTCACCGGCGGCCGCACCCGCTTCGGACACGTCCTGCTCGTCGAGACGTTCGTGGCGGCCCTCGAAGCCCCCGAGGAGCGCAAGGAGCTCACGAACGGCTCGCTCAAGTCCACGGTCATGCCGGAACTGCGGGCCATCGTCGAACTGTGCCGCCGCATGCGCACGGTGGCCGAGATCGCCGCGTTGCTGAAGATGCCGCTCGGCGTGGTCCGGGTGCTCCTCAGCGACCTCGCGGACCAGGGAAAGATCCGTGTGTACGGCACCGGTACCGCTCACGGTGCGGGCCGTCCCGACCGCGCTCTGCTGGAAAGGGTGCTGAGTGGACTCCGTCGTCTCTGACGCCGCCTCCTCCTATGGCGTCGCCCCCCTCGTCGCGCCCGTGACCGAGCCCGACGAACCCCTGCAGCCGTGGCAGACGGACCGCACCCGGGCCCCCATAGCCACCAAGATCGTGGTGGCGGGCGGCTTCGGCGTCGGCAAGACCACCCTCGTGGGCACCGTCTCGGAGATCGAGCCCCTCCAGACGGAGGCGCTGATGACCGAGGCCAGCGAGGAGACCGACGACCTCACCGGCACGCCCGAGAAGACCACCACCACGGTCGCCATGGACTACGGCCGGCTCACGCTCGACGACGACCTGGTGCTCTACCTGTTCGGCACGCCGGGCCAGCAGCGGTTCTGGTTCATGTGGGACGACCTGGTGCGCGGCGCTATCGGCGCGGTCGTGCTGGCCGACACCCGCCGCCTGAAGGACTGCTTCCCCGCGCTGGACTACTTCGAGAGCTGCGGACTGCCCTACGTCGTCGCGGTCAACCACTTCGACGACAGCGAGCTGTTCGAGCCGGAGGACGTGCGGGAGGCACTGACGGTTCCCGCGCACATACCTGTCATGATCATGGATGCGCGGCGCCGGATCTCGGTGATCGAGACCCTCCTGGCCCTGGTGGGCCACGCGCTCGACGAAACCCCCGAGTAAGGCCCCTCAAGGAGTTCCCCGCATGCGGAAGATACTCGTCGTCGGAGCCGGCCAGTCCGGTCTCCAGCTCGCCCTCGGCCTCCAGTCGCACGGGTACGAGGTCACCCTGATGTCGAACCGGACGGCGGACGAGATCCGCTCCGGCCGCGTGATGTCGACGCAGTGCATGTTCCACACCGCCCTGCAGCACGAGCGCGACCTCCAGCTGAACTTCTGGGAGCAGCAGGCCCCGAAGATCGAGGGCCTCGGCGTCTCGGTCGCCGCCCCCGGCTCGCACGACCCGGGCCCCACCCAGCGCGCGATCGACTGGCTGGGCCGGCTCGACGGCTACGCGCAGTCCGTCGACCAGCGGGTGAAGATGGCCGGCTGGATGGAGACCTTCGCCCAGCGCGGCGGCCAACTCGTCATCCACGGCGCGGCCGTCTCCGACCTCGACTACTTCTCCCGCGCCTACGACCTCGTCCTGGTCTCGGCCGGCAAGGGCGAACTCGTCCAGATGTTCGGCCGGGACCCGGAACGCTCCCCCTACACCGAGCCGCAGCGCGCCCTCGCCGTCGCCTACGTCCACGGCCTGGGCCCGCGCCCGGAGCACCCGGACACCGAGGCGGTCCGCTGCAACCTGCTCCCCGGCGTCGGCGAACTCTTCGTCATGCCGACCCTCACCACCTCCGGCCGCGCGGACATCCTGTTCTGGGAAGGCATACCCGGCGGCCCGCTGGACGTCTTCAAGGGCGTCAAGGACCCGGCGGAACACCTCTCCCTCACCCTGGAGCTCATGGAGAGGTTCACGCCCTGGGAGTACGCACGCGCCACCCGGGTCGAACTGACCGACGCCGGCGGCACGTTGGCCGGCCGCTACGCCCCCACCGTCCGCAACCCCGTCGGCCGCCTCCCCGGCGGCGGTCTGGTGCTCGGCGTCGCCGACGTCGTCGTCGCGAACGACCCGATCACCGGCCAGGGCTCCAACTCGGCCTCCAAGTGCGCGGCCGCGTACCTCGCGTCGATCCTGGAGCGCGGGGAGAAGGAGTTCGACGAGGAGTGGATGCGCGCCACGTTCGACCGCTACTGGGACACCGCGCGGCACGTCACCAAGTGGACCAACGCCATGCTCGCCCCGCCGCCGGAGCACATCGTCGGCCTGCTGGGCGCGGCCGGACAGCTGCAGCCCGCGGCCGACCGTTTCGCCAACGCGTTCAACGACCCGGCCGACTTCGAGAACTTCTTCTACGAGCCGGAGAAGACGGCCGCCTATCTGGCCTCGGTGTCCGGAGCGTGACGGGCCGCTGACCCGGGCTGTTCTCGTGGGTCGTGGGTCGTGCGTCGTCGGTCGTGGGTCGTCGGTCGTGGGGCGTCGGGCGTCGGGCGTCGTCGCCTGGCTCCCCCTGCGCCGGTGGTCGCGCGAGGCGCCCCGCCACGTCCGCGCGATCCTGCCCGCCACCCCGCCGCTCCCGCTGACGGGCGTGGACGCCTACCGCGCGGCTCTCCTGACGTCCTGACCCGACGCGGTGTCCTGCCCGTCGTGCGGGCCCGCCGGCCCCGTGCCGCGCACCGTCGGCGGTGCGGGGCGCCGCACGGACGCCCCCGGCCGGTCCGGGCGCACCGCTCCCAGCACCGGATGGGACGCGATCGGCGAGATCCTGACGGTCTCGCCGGTCCTCGGTGCCTGGATCACCTCGCCGCCGCCCAGATACAGCGCGACGTGGGTGGCCTCCGGGAAGTAGACCACCAGGTCACCGGGGCGCAGCTCCTTCAACGGGATCCGCCGCAGGCGCGCCCACTGCTCCTCGCTGGTGCGGGGGATCGGGGTCCCGGCGTGTCCCCAGGCCTGGGACGTCAGGCCCGAGCAGTCGTACGACCGCGGCCCCTGCGCGCCCCACTCGTAGGGCTTGCCGAGCTGGCGCACCGCGTACCGCACGGCCTTCTCGCCCTCCGCGGACGGCTTGCCGTCGTCGCCGAGCGCGCCGGACGCGACGAGCTTGTCCTGCGCCCGCGCCACCCCGTCACTCTCCAGCGCGGCGACCGCAGTGAGCTGCTCGGCGGTGAGGGAGGCCAGGAGCTTCTCGACGTCGTCCAGGCGTCGGCGCACGTCGTCGCGCTCCTTCTTCCGGCGGGCCGTGAGGGTGAGCTGGTCGTCGAGGGCGGCGCGGGCCCGGCGGGCCAGCCCGTCCGCCCTGCGCTCGCCGTTCGCCAGCCGCCCGACCGTCTCCTCCCGCTCGCGCGCCAGACGGCCGATCACATGCCCCTCGTCGAGCGCGTGCTGCGGATCCCGGGCGAGCAGCAGCCGTAGGTAGGGGGAGAGGGCGGTGCTGCCCTGGTACTGCCGACGGGCGAGCCGTCCGGCCGTGTCCCGGCTCTCGTGCAGCGAGAGCCGGGCCTTCGCCAGCCCGGTCTCCAGCCGCCCGGTCTCGGCCCGCCGCCGCTCGAGCTCCTCCTCGGTGGCGTTGTAGGCCTCGGTGGCCGCCTCCGCCTCCCGGTACAGCCGCTGAAGGTCCTTCAGCAACGCGGCGACGGTCCGACCGTCGGGGCCGGGACCGGCGGAGGGGGCGGGGTCCGTGGAGGGGGCGGGGTCCGTGTCGGGGGAGTCGGGCGCATCCGTTCCGGCTGCCGAGGGTTCACCCCGGGCCGGGGCCGGGGCCGGGGCCGGGGCCGGGGTCCCGTCCGGGTTCGACGGTGCGGCCGTCGTGCGTTCGCCGGCCCCGGATGGCTGCGTCGTGGCCACGGCGAGCCCGGGGGCCAGCACGGTCTGGGCGGCGAGCGCCGCCGTGGAGACCGAACAGGCCAGACGCAGCAGCCTTCCTGACATGCCATCACCTCCGCTGCGGGGCGGTCCCTCCGTCCCGCAGGGCGAGCATCAGACGTGCGTGCGCGGTCCGCGCGCCGAGCGTGCGCGGTTCGGCCCAACCGCGTCACCCGTCGGCGTCGTCCCGCCGCCCGACCGGCGTGGCGTCGGGCGTGGCGCGGGGCCGGCGCTCCGGTTGCGTGGCGGTCGCTCAGCGGGCCACCGATCGGGTCACTGTCGTGCCGCCGCGTCGGTCGCTCAGCGGGTCACTGTCGTGTCGTTGCGTCGGTCGCTCAGCGGGTCACTGTCGTGTCGCCGTGTCGGTCGTTCAGCGGGTCACCGATCGGGGCGCGTGGCGTGTCGCCGTGTCGGTCGTTCAGCGGGTCACCGATCGGGGCGCGTGGCGGGTCGCGCGGCAGGTTTGGACCAGGGCCAGCGGGGCCGCTCGTCGCCCTTCCCCTCCGGATCGAATTCGTACTTCCAGCCCCGCGGCAGCCCGAGCCGCCTGCTGTGGCCGCGCGGCGCGCGCCGGTAGACCAGAACGGTCGGAGGGCCCCCGGCCGCGTCGGGGACGGGGATGCGGTAGATCTTGGGCGGGTGCCCGGTCGGGCCCAGCAGCACGGGCAGCACCCGGCCGTCCATGGGGCCGCCCTCGAAGGGGGTGTCTTCGCTCTTCACGACACCAGTGTCGATCAGGTCCCGGCGGCCAGCGCATCGCGGACCAGCTCGGCGGTCTGCGCGTCGCGCGCCGCGGTCACCGTGAGGACCGCGACGAACTGGTCCACCAGCCAGTCCCGCAGCTCGTCGGCGGGCGGCTGCTTGTCCTCGTCGAGCCAGATGAGGGAGGCCGCCTCGACCGCGGTGATCCACATCCGCACGGTCATCCGCAGCCGGGGCCCGGGCGCGGGGACCCCGAGGTGGCTGTAGATGGCCTCGGCGGCGGCCCGTCGCACCCCGTCGACGGTGGCGGTCGTCCGGGAGGTCTCGACGACGCTGCCGCCCTGGAGCAGGGCGCTGAACCCGGCGTCATGGCGGCCGACGAAGGTCAGATAGCGGTCGAGGACGCGGGCGAGGCGGGGCAGCAGCGGGCCGTCGTGGGGTTCGTCGAAGCAGTGGTGCAGCTCGTCGGCGGCGGAGCGCAGGGCGGCCTCGTAGAGCTGCTGCTTGCCACCGGGGAAGTACCGGTAGACGAGCGGCCGGGACACCCCGGCGGCCTCCGCCACGTCGTCCAGCGAGACGTCCTCGGGAACGCGGTGCGCGAAGAGCGACAGCGCCGTGTCGAGGAGCTGACTGCGGCGCTCCTCGACACTGAGACGACGGTAGGCGGGCGCGGCGGGGGTCATGACGTGCAGGGTAATCGCCCACCCCCGGCCCGTGCCCGCCGCCGGGTCAGGCCAGCAGGCCGGACGACCTCCACAGCCGCCGCCCGACGCCCCGGAGCACCCCTATGTCGTCCAGGAAGTCCGTCAGCTTCTTCGATCCCGTCTGCATGACCTCCCGGCGGTGCCCGCTCGCCCGGACCTGGGCCACGGCCTCCCGTTGGTCCAGGCCGACGTTCGTGTAGACGTCCGGATTCACGAAGGCCACGGAGAACACCCGCGCGAACTCGCCCGACGTCACCCTCGTGAACTCCTGGGACCACCTCGGCGCCGTCATCATCTGGCGGCGCAGCTCCTCACGGGCGTAGCGCACGTGCCGGGCCTCCTCCACGACGTGGATCCGGGTGACGCCCCGCACCAGCGGCTGGACCCGCTCGTCCGGGAAGGTCAGCCGCTGCATCCAGTCGAGGACCTCCTCGCCGAGCAGGGTGGCGGTGAAGGAGCCGGGCGTCGTGGAGATCGTCTTGAACACCCGGCCCAGGTGCTGGTGGGCGCGGCTCACCGGGTACCAGGGCGTCTCGCCCCGGGTGATCAGGCGGGCGAACATCTTCGAGTGCCGGCACTCGTCCTCGATCTCGGTGAGCGCGTACCGCACGTGCGCGCTCGTCGCGGCCTTGTCGTAGACGTGCCGGACGAGCAGCTGCATGAGGATGAGCTCGAACCAGATCCCGAGGGAGGCGAGCGCGGCGGCCTCGTGCCGCGACAGCAGGATCCGCTGCTCCTCGCCCATCCGCCGCCACATCGGCGTGTCGTAGAGCGACACCAACTCCGGGGGCCAGAACCACTTGCCGTCCTCGAAGGGGGCGTCCCAGTCCAGTTCCCGGTCCGGGTCGAAGGAGTGCTTGGCGGAGGACGCGAGCAGCCGTTCGGCCACCTGCTCCCGGTCCTTGAGCAGGCCCAGCGCGTCCCGCAGCCCTTCCAGCGCGTCGGCATCCGTGAGGGTCGTCATGACTCTTATGAGACTGCCTGTCAGCAAGGCCGTCAATCCCTCACGCGCCATTTGTTGGTCCGGGCCCGGCCGGGTGCTGCGAGAATCGACCTCCACGGACCGCAGGGGGGACGCCGCTTGAGCACCGCGCACGGAAACGACGCCGGCGAAGCCGCCGCCCGCCGCAGTCTGGAGGGCCTGGCCCTCGGCGACGCGTTCGGGGAACGCTGGTTCCCGCTCTTCCGGGATCCCCGGCAGGCCTACGACGAGGTCCGCGCCCGCCGGACCCCCGAGGAACCGGAGTGGCACTGGACCGACGACACGGCGATGGCCCTCGGCCTGCTCCGGGTGCTCGACCAGTACGGGGAGATACGGCAGCGCGACCTCGCGCTCGCCTTCGCGCTCGGCCACGACGCCGACCCGGCCCGCGGCTACGGCCGCGGCATGCACGAGCTGCTGCCCCGGCTGCTCCACGAACCCGCCCGCTGGCCGGAGTTCAGCCGTGAGCTCTTCGGGGGCGAGGGCAGTCTCGGCAACGGGGCGGCGATGCGGGTGGCGCCGCTGGGCGCCTGGTTCCACGCCGACCTGACGCGGGTCGTCGAACAGGCCGCCCGCTCCGCGGAGGTCACCCACGCCCATCCGGAGGGCGTCGCGGGCGCGGTCGCCGTGGCGGTGGCCGCGGCGCTGTCGGTCACGGGGCGGCTCGACCTCGCCGAGGTGGCGGCGTGGACCCCGGACAGCGCCACCCGCGACGGCCTTCTCCGCGCCGCCGGACTCCCCTTCGCCACCGAGCCCTGGAAGGCCGCCGACATCCTGGGCAACGGTCAGCGCGTCCGCGCAGACGACACCGTGCCCTTCGCCGTCTGGTCCGCCGCCCGCCACCCCGACGACCTCGTCGCCGCCCTGTGGGCCACCGCCGAGGGCTTCGGGGACGTCGACACCACCTGCGCCGTCACCGGCGGCGTCGTGGCCGCCCGCACGGGTGTGACGGCCGTCCCCGCCGCGTGGCTGGAGCGCCGGGAGCCGTTGCCCGGCGCGCGGCATCGGTGACCGCCGACGAGCGCCGTGGCCTCCGGCGCCGGCTCCCCGGCGGCCCCGGGCCGATCAGACCGAGCAGCCCAGGTCCCCGGGGACCTCGAAGGCCGGCGGCTGCGCGCCCTGCGGCGGGAACGACGTGCGCAGCCCGAAGGCGTACGGCGTAGGGCCGTTCGCGCGCAGATGGAGGAGACGGGACTCGGCCTCCGCGACCGTCGGGCGGTGCCCGGCCGGCACCCACCACAGGGCCGTCATCGCCTCCGCCACCCGTTCGAAGAACTCCCGTCGCCGGGCGAGCAACTCGCGGTGCCGTCCCTGGTACATGAACGAGGTCAGCGCGTCGAGGTCCCGCCACACCGTCAGGTTGACGATCAGCCAGGAGTCCCCGAAGACCTCGACGTCGGTCGCGTCGCCGCCTTCGGACTGGAGCCGCCACACATAGCCGTCGGCCGCCTCCGCGGTGGCGTTGACCGGTTCGAGGGAATCCACGAAGTCCTTCAACTCGGGCGAGTCCAGGGGAAACTTGAGTCGGGAGATGTTGACCTGTGCGAGTTCGAAAGCGGCTGTCTCGGTGACGTTCTCAGCTCCGGCGTCAGTCATGAGCGGACGGTAGGACACTCCTCTCGCGTCCCGGTACCCCCCGTCTCACGAGTTGAGCACCGCCTCCATCACCGCCCGTGCGATCGGCGCGGCCATCCCGCCCCCGGTGACGTCCCCGCGGCGCGCCGACCCGTCCTCCACCACCACCGCGACCGCGACCCTCGGCTCCAGATCCCGCTCGCCCTGCGCCCAGGAGACGAACCAGGCGTAGGGGACGCCGGCGTTGCCGAGCCCGTGCTGTGCGGTGCCCGTCTTGCCGCCGACGATCGCGCCCGGGATCGCGGCGTTGGTCCCGGTGCCCTCCCGCACCACGTCCGCCATCAGCTCCCGCAGCCGCCGCGCCGTCGAGGGGAGCATCGCCTGGCGGGACGGCCGGGGGCCGGCCGTGGCCACCGTCGCGCCGCCCCTGCGCGTGGTCCGCTCCACCAGATACGGCGTGCGCACCCGCCCCCCGTCGGCGACGGCCGCCGACACCATCGCCATCTGCAGCGGGGTGGCCCGCGTGTTGTACTGGCCGATCGAGGACAACGCCAGCTGCGCCCGGTCGAGCGAGGTGTCGAAGGTGCTCGGCGCGACGGCGAAGGGGATCCGCACGTTCTCGTCGTTGAAGCCGAACGCCCGGGCCGTCCGGGTCATCGCGGGCAGCCCCGTGTCCACGCCGAGCTTGGCGAACACCGTGTTGCACGACCACGTGAAGGCCTCCCGCAGGGGCGCGTCCTCGCAGCCCTCGCCCTCGTTCGTCAGACGCGTCGTCGTCCCGGGCAGCCGGTAGGGGGCGGGGGAGTCGGTCGGCGCGTCCAGGTCCGTGACCACGCCCGCGTCCAGCGCCGCCGCCGCGGTGACCACCTTGAAGGTCGACCCCGGCGGATACGTCTGCCGCACCGCCCGGTTCAGCATCGGCTTGTCCGGGTCCCGGTTGAGCCGGGCCCACGCCCGCTCGGCCGCGGCGTCGTTGCCGGACAGCGCCCCCGGGTCGTACGAGGGGCTCGACACCAGCGCCAGCACCCGCCCCGTCGACGGCTCCACCGCCGCCACCGCGCCCTTGCGCCCGTCCAGACCCTCGTAGGCGGCCCACTGGGCGTGGCGGTTCAGCGTCGTCACCACGTCGCCGCCGGCCGGCCGCCCGTGCGTGACGTCGTTCCACAGGGGGAACGGCGAGAGCAGCGGGTCCGACCCGGAGAGCACGCCGTCCCCGGCGTGCTCCAGGAACGTCGTCCCGTACACCTGGGAGGCGAACCCGGTCACCGGCGCGTACAGCGGCCCGTCCTGGTACGTGCGCTCGTAGCGCAGTTGCTCCCCGGTGTCCCGGGAGCCGGTGACCGGGGTGCCGCCGACCAGGATGTCCCCGCGCGGCTGGGCGTAACGGGCGATGGAGCCACGCCGGTTGGCGGGGTTGTCGTCGTACGGACCGGACTGGACGAGCTGGACGCGCGCCGCGTTGGCCAGGAGCGCCACCAGCAGCAGGGCGCAGAAGAGGGCGGCATGCCGGATGTGCCGGGTCACCGGGTCCCCCCTGGGCTCTCGTCGACCAGTGTGTCCACCGATGTGCCCACCGATGTGCCCACCGATGTGTCGGCCGGTGCGGCCACCGGCGCGTCGTGCGGTCGTGCGGATGCTTCGCCGGCCCGACGGGCCAACCCGCGGGGCACTTCACGGGCCCCCCGACCGGCGGTCGGACCGTCGACCGGATCGGCGGCCTGAGCGTCGACCGGATCGGCGGCCTGAGCGTCGACCGGATCGGCGTAGGGACTGCGGGCCGAGTCGCTCACCCGGATCAGCAGCGCCACGATCGCCCAGTTGGTGACCACCGACGAGCCGCCCTGCGCCAGGAACGGCATCGCCATGCCGGTGAGCGGGATCAGGCCGGTCACCCCGCCCGCGATCACGAACACCTGGAGCGCCACGATCGAGGCGAGGCCGGCGGCCAGCAGCCGCCCGAAGGGGTCACGCAGCGACAGACCGGCCCGGTAGCCGCGCTCCACGAGCAGACCGTAGAGCAGGAACAGCGCCGACAGCCCCGCCAGACCCAGCTCCTCGCCCGCCGTCGCCAGGATGAAGTCCGACTTCGCCGCGAAGCCGATGAGGACCGAGTGGCCGACGCCCAGCCCGGTCCCGAACACCCCGCCGGCCGCGAAGGAGAACAGCGACTGCGCGAGCTGGTTGGCGCCCTGACCGGCCTCGATCGAGGCGAACGGGTGCAGCCAGTCCTCGACCCTGCTGTGCACGTGCGGCTCCAGACGGCCGACGGCGACCGCGCCGAGCGAGGCGAGCAGCAGCCCCACGGCGATCCAGCCGGTGCGGCCGGTGGCGACGTAGAGCATCACCACGAACAGGCCGAAGAAGAGCAGGGACGTGCCGAGGTCCCGCTCCAGGACCAGTACCCCGACGCTCAGCAGCCAGATCGTGACGATCGGCCCGAGCACCCGTCCGGTGGGCAGCTGCATCCGGCTGAAGCACCAGATCCGGCGGCCCGCGTAGCTCAGCGCCGTGCGGTTGGCCGCCAGATAGGCGGCGAAGAACACCGCCAGCAGCACCTTCGCGAACTCGCCCGGCTGGATGGAGAAACCGGCGATGCGGATCCAGATCCGCGCCCCGTTCACCGCCGGGAACAGGATGGGCAGCGTGAGGAGGGCGAGCGCCGCCACCACGCACACGTACGAGTACCGCTGCAGCAGGCGGTGGTCGCGCAGCGCCGTCACGACCACGATGAACAGGGCCACCCCGACCGTGGACCACACCAGCTGCGTGGGCGCCGCCCGGTCGCCGGGCGTCTCCAGATCGAGCCGGTAGATCAGCACCAGGCCCATCCCGTTGAGCAGCACGGCGATGGGGAGCAGCAGCGGGTCGGCGCAGGGGGCGCGCAGCCGCACGGCGAGATGCGCCAGCAGCGCGAGCACCCCCAGTCCCGCGCCGTAACCTGCGGCGCCGGGCGGCACGGAACCGCTCCTGGCGAGACCGACGGCGCAGTACCCGTACACGGAGAGCAGAACGGCCAGCACGATGAGGGACAGTTCGACGCCACGGCGCCGGGGGAGGCCCACCAGAGCGGCGGGCGCGTCGGCCGCCGCCACGGTGGTACCGGTTCCTGCTCCGACTCCGACTTTCGTCATGTCCGGAACCTACCTAAATGGGGCTCCTTGTGAGCCGTTGACGATCTTTCGGGTCAGCACCAGCGCGGCGTCGCGCCGATGACGTCGATGTACCGCGCCGCGCCCCAGGCCCAGGTGCCGTCCGTGAGGAGGTACCAGACGGAGTCGCCCTGGACGTTCTGACCGGGGGTCCTGCAGAAGATGGAGACGATCTCGCCGCGACGGGCCACCCGGATCACCTGACCGGCACGGGTGGGCGCGCTGCGCAGCAGCAGCTCGCGCGCGGTGACGCGTCCGCGATAGTGGCGGGCGTCGTTCTGGTTGCCCGACTGCCAGTCGCCGCCGCCGCCTGACTGTGCGTTGCCGTTGCCGCCGCCGCTGTCGCCGCCACTGGACTGCCAGTTGCCGCCGCCGTCGCCCGACTGCGCGTTGCCGTTGCCGCCGCCACCGGACTGCCAGTTCCCGTTCTGGCCGTTCTGGTTGCCCTGGCTGCTCTGGTTCCCTTGGCCGTTCTGAGCGGCCTGGTTGCCCTGGCCGTTCTGGTTCCCCTGGCTGCCTTGGCCGTTCTGGTCGCCCTGACCGTTCTGGCCGCCTCCGTCGCCTCCGTCGCCTCCGCCGCCTTGGTCGAGCCAGTCGTACGAGTCGTCGCCCTGGGTGTTGTTGCCGCCGCCGTCACCGTCCCAGTCGTCGGCGAACGCCGGGGCGACGGCCGCGGTGGCGGCGAGGGCGCCGGTTGCGGTGACTATGGCGAGACGGGTGAGAGCCGAACGCACGGACATGGCGATACCTCCAGGAAGAGGGTGGAGCTGACTTATCGCCACATTAGGAGCGGTTCGCGCGTGTCGCCCGTCACGCTGCGCCATCGGGGAGGCGGGACGGAGCGGGAGGCGTCTGAGGCAGCGTCAGCGTCGCCACCGCACCGCCGTCCGGCGCGTTGGTGAACGTCAGTCGCGCGCCCAGCACCTCCGCCTGCCCCACCGCGATGGTCAGGCCGAGGCCGTGCCCCTTCGCCCCGCCCTCGGTGCGGAACCGCTGCGGCCCGTGCGTGAGCAGGTACTGCGGATAGCCGTCCCCGTGGTCCCGCACGGTGACCACGGGCCCGTCGACCGTGAGCGTCACCGGGGCCCGCCCGTGCCGGTGCGCGTTGGCCAGCAGATTGCCGAGCACCCGCTCCAGCCGCCGGCGGTCGGTCTCCACGTGCGCGTCCCGCACGATGACGACCGTGACCTCGCCGCCGGTCGTCGAAGCCCCGCCGGTCGCCGCACTCCCCGAGACGTCCGCAGCGCGGGAGGAGACCGGACCCCCGGAGTCGGCGGGACGCCCGGAGTCGGCGGGACGCCCGGAGTCGGCCGGACCCCCGGAGTCGGCTGGACGCCCGGAGTCGGCCGGACCTCCGGAGTCGGCCGGACGCCCGGAGTCGGCCGGGCCGCCGGAGTCGGCTGGACGCCCGGAGTCGGCCGGACCTCCGGAGTCGGCCGGACGCCCGGACGCCTTCGGCGTCTTGGACGGCCTCGGAGCCCCGTCCGCCGCGGCCGTCCCGTGCGTAGCGGTGCTCCCGTCCGTTGCCGTCGTCCCGGAGGCCGCCTGAGCCTCGCGGGCCGCCGAAGTCCCGGAGGCCGCCTGAGCCTCGCGGGCCGCCGAAGTCCCGCCGGGTGTCGGAGAGCCGGGGGCCGCCGAAGTCCCGCCGGGTGTCGGAGAGCCGGGGGCCGCCGACGGCCCGGGGGCTGTCGGAGAGCCGGGGGCTGCCGACGGCCCGGAGGCCGCCGGAGTCTCGAAGAAGTCCGTGGCCTCCGCCGCCCGCACCACCCGCACCGCCAGCGCGCCCAGGTTCTCGGCGTCCAGCTCCAGCCGTTCCCGCCCGGTGTCCAGCCGGGAGATCTCCAGCAGGTCCTCGGTGAGCGTGCGCAGCGCCGCCACCCGGTCGCGCACCAGTTCCGTCGGCCGTCCCGGCGGCAGCAGCTCGGCCGCCGCGTGCAGCCCGGTCAGCGGCGTGCGCAGCTCGTGCGCCACGTCGGCGGTGAAGCGCTGCTCGCTCAGCAGCTTGCCCTGCAGCGAGGACGCCATGGAGTCCAGCGCGACGGCGACCGCGCCCACCTCGTCCTGCGGCCGGCCAGGCTCCTTCGCCCGACGGTCGTCCACCCGCGCGTCCAGGTCGCCGGCGGTGATCCGCCGGGCCACCTGCGCGGTGGTGTGCAGCCGCCGGGTCACCCGGGTCACGGCGACGGCGCCGACCAGCAGCGTCGCCCCGATGGCCAGCGCTGACGACCACAGGATCGCGGTGTCGAGCGCCTCGATGGTGTGGGCGCTCTGCGAGTAGTCGATCACGACGGCGAGGGCCCGCCCACCGTCGGCGGGGCCGGCCGCCCACATCGTGGGGCGCCCCCGCCGGTCAGCGACCATCGTGCCGCGCTCCCCGGCGACCGCCAGGGATCGCAACGACGTGGGCAGCTCGGGCGGATCCAGGCTCGCCCCCCGGCCGAGCGAGTCCCCGGCCTCGAACGCCGTCGTCGCGTCCTTCAGCCGGGACAACGCCAGGTCGCGGGCCTGGCCGACGGTCTGGTTGGTCACCGAGACGTGCACCAGGATGCCGAGCAGGGCGGCCAGCGCGCAGCACATCACCGTGATGAAGGCGGCGGCCTTCACGGCGAGCGTGCCGGCCCAGGAGGGCAACGCCGGCCTCATCGACCGCTCGCGTACGAGGACGCCGTCGAAGAAGCCGAAGATGTCGAAGGGGATGTCGATGACGACGCGGACGCGGACGCCGAGCCCGACGGTGACGCGGAGGACGACGTGGAGGGGCTGACGGAGACGGAGGGCCGGGGGGAGAGCTTGCGACCGCCGATGCGGAGCATCTCGTCGTGGGTGAGCAGCATCGCCTGCTGCTGCTGGTCCCAGGTCCACTGCAGCCGGTACTCGTAGCCGGCCACCTCGGAGGGGGCGCGGATGATCACGGACCGCCCGGCCAGCTCGACCGCGCTCACGGCGTCCTCGTAGGCCATGATCTGCACGAGCCGGTTCTTGCGCACGGTGTAGACGCGGACGGCCGTCAGGTTGCCGGGCAGTTGCCGGAAGCCGAGGGTCAGGTCGTCGTGTCCGTCGCCGGTGAGGTCGCGGTAATACGCCTTGAGTACGGGGCACCTGCTGCCCGCCGCGCCGCTCCTGCCGCAGTCGGCCATCCGGCGGGCCGTCTCGCCGTAGGTTCCCGCGCCGTAGTCGCCCGGGTGCTCGGCGATCTCCCTGCGCACCACCGCGACCGGGTCCACCTCGCGGATGTCGCCGTGCGGCACGGTGATGCCCTTGACCACCTCGGTGTCCACCTCGCCGATGTCGAAGGCCGGACTGGAGGCGGGGGTCAGATCGGGCCACAGCTTGTCCGGGCTGACGGCCGTCGGCGTCGCCCCCGCGCCCTGCAGCTCGCCGGCGTCTCCGCAGCCCACCGCGGCCGAGGCCAGCAGGACGGCGACGGCGGCGGCGAGCACGGGCCGCCGGCCGCAAAGGGCGGGGCGACCGGGGCGACCGGGGCCACCGGGGAGACCGGGGAGACCGGGACGGCTGCGGAACACGGGACTCCTGTGGCTCCTCTCGGACGACGATGACGCCAGGCCCCGTACACCTTATTCATAGGGAAGTCCGTTTTGCGTACCGGTGGGCCGGCGGCGCTGACGCAGCGTACTGCGGCCCTGAAGCGCCGTGCCTGTGACGCTGACCATGGAGGAAGCGATTACTCGGTTGTCACGATCACTCGGCTACCACGATCACTCGGCTATTCGGCCAGCTCCTCCAGGAGCCTGGCCGTGGGCAGCCCCGCCCGCAGGTACTCCACGAACAGCTCGTTGTGCAGGGCCCAGGGCGAGCGCCGTGACCGTATCAGCCGGATGGCCCCGTCGGCCGAGTGCCCCTGGCGCACCAATGTGTGGGCCACGACCAGGCCCGAGCGGTTGTAACCGCTGTAACACCGGACGAGCACCACGAGGCCCTCGTCGATGGCGTCCCCCGCCGCCTGCGCCAGCCGGATCACCCCGGCGAGCTGGGTTCCGTCCAGCGGTCCGTCCGGGATCGGCCACACCTGGTGGCGCACACCGGGATCGGGTCCGTGCCCCTCGCGGGCCCGGGTCAGCGTCTGGACGAGATCGAACTCGCCGCGCGCCACGGCCGGCCGCCGCTCTCCGCCGGGCCCCCGGAACTCGTGGCCGCCCATCCACAGGCCGGGCACGATCTCGCTCCACGGACGGTCCGGAAGAGGTACGCCAGGCTGTTTCCTGCGGGTCCGCAACGGCGCCTCCCCCAACGCACTGCCCAGTGCCTGCCCAGCACGCGCCGTGGGTAACCGCCTTCTTGCCCCGGAGCGCCCCTCCTGTTCCCATGGTCGAAGGGGTGATGGTGCATGAACGGACTGCGCGTCATACCGACCTGGCGGCACGGCCGGGAACGGATCTACGTCTGCCTCGCGGACGGCAGCAACATCGCCTGGTACGACCGCGAGGCGGCCAGGATCAACCTCATCGGGGACGAGCGCAGACAGGACGTCCTGGAAGCCCTCGGTCCCTTCCTCACCGGCCCGGTCACGGTGGGCCCGCCTCCGGCGCCGACTCCCGCGGAGCTGGCCCGGCTCTCCCTCCACCCGGACGACGACCTGGCCCCCAACCGCCCCGGCGAGGCCCTGGTGATCGACCTGGACCGCGACCCGCCCCCCGCCCACCGGCTCCGCACCGACCCCCGCCGCCGTGCTCTGGCGGCCGAGCAGACGGTCGGCGACGCCCTGGACCGTCTCGACGGCGCCGGCTGGCACACCCTGCACTCCGTCGCCCTGCCCGGCGGCGACCGGGTCCACCACCTGGCCATCGGCCCCGCCGGCCTGTTCGCGATCCACACGGTGCCCGCCCGCAGACAGCGGGTGCGGATCACGGACCCGATGGTCGTCCTGGGCCGCCGCGGCCCCGAGCCCCTGCTGCGCCGGGCGCGCGCCGCCGCCGACCGCGCCTCCTACGCCCTGACGGCCGAGGTCCGCCCGGTCCTGGTCCTCGTCGGGCCGGCGGACGTCTCCGTGACGTCGCCCCCGCGGGGGACCCGCGTCCTGACCGACGCCGACCTCCCCGACCTGGCGCGCCTGGGCGGCGTCCTCAAACCGGCGGACGTGGAAGCCCTGCACGCGATGGCCAGGGACCGGGGGACCTGGGCGCGGGTGTGAGGTGAGTGAGGTGAGTGAGGTGAGTCCGGGGAGCGCGGGGTGTGCGAGTCCTGCGGGGTGCGGGGCAGCTCCCGTCACCGAACCGGCGGGAGGCCAGGGGGAGGCCGGGGGCCGGGGCACCGACGGCGTCAGGACGCCGCCCCCGGCACCGCCCCCGCCCGGTCCGCGTCGGTCAGCGGCGCCAGCAGATCGCCGAAATCCCGCAGTCGCGGCGGGACGTCGGACGCCGTGAAGGCGAGCGTCCCGGCCGACCGGCACTCCTCGACCTCCTCCCACGTCACCGGCGCCGACACCGTGGGCTCCCCCCGGGCCCGCAGCGTGTAGGGCGCGGCCGTCGTCTTGCGCGCCGCGTTCTGGCTCCAGTCGACGAACACCTTCCCCGGCCGCAGGCTCCGTGTCATCCGGTGCAGCACCAGCCGCGGAGCGGCCCGTTCCGCCTCCACGGCCAGCTGTTTGGCGTACTCCGTGACCCGTTCGGACGACGCCCCCCGCACCGCCGCCAGCAGATGCAGCCCCTTCGACCCGGACGTCTTGGGGTACGCCTCGATCCCGTCCGCCGCCAGCCGCTCCCGCAGCCACAGCGCGACCTCGCAGCACTCGACGACGGTCGCGGGGGCGCCGGGATCGAGGTCGAAGACGAGCCGGTCGGCGAGCTCCGGCTCCTGAATCACCCACTGGGGCGTATGGAACTCGGTGACGAGGTTCGCCGCCCAGACGAGGCTCGCCAGGTCCTGCACGACCACCATCCGCGCCGGCCCCTCCGAACGCGGCACCTCGGCGGTGGTGACCCACTCGGGCGTCCCCGGCGGCACGTTCTTGGCGAAGAAGACCTGCCCGTCGGGCCCGTCCGGATAGCGCAGGAAGGACAGCGGCCGGTCGCGCAGATGGGGCAGCAGGGCATCGGCGACGGTCGCGTAGTAGTGCAGCACCTCGCCCTTGGTGAACCCGGTCGCCGGATACAGCACCTTGTCCAGATTGCTGAGCGCGAGCCGCCGCCCCTCCACCTCGGTGATCGGCGTCATACGATGAGAATCACACGAAACCGGTACATAACGCTCACTCGGGAGGGTGCTGCACGTGCGATCCATCTGGAACGGCGCCATCTCGTTCGGCCTCGTCAGCATCCCGATCAAGCTGGTGAACGCCACCGAGAGCCACTCGATCTCCTTCCGCCAGATCCACACCGAGGACGGCGGCCGCATCCGCTACCGCAAGGTCTGCGAACTGGAGGAGCGCGAGGTGACCTCGGCCGAGATCGGCAAGGGGTACGAGGACGCGGACGGCACGATCATCCCGATCACCGACGAGGACCTGTCCCACCTGCCGCTCCCGACCGCGAGGACGATCGAGATCGTGGCCTTCGTCCCGGCCGACCGGATCGACCCGCTCCAGATGGACGCCGCCTACTACCTCCAGGCGGGCGGCGCCCCGGCGGCGAAGCCTTACACGCTGCTCAGGGAGGCCCTGAAGCGCAGCAACAAGGTGGCCATCGCGAAGTACGCCCTGCGCGGCCGCGAACGCCTCGGGATGCTCCGCGTGGTCGGCGACGCGATCGCCATGCACGGTCTGCTCTGGCCGGACGAGGTCCGCGCGCCGGAGGGCGTCGCCCCGGACACCTCCGTCACCGTCCGCGACAAGGAACTCGACCTCGCGGACGCCCTGATGGACACCCTGGGCGAGGTCGACCTCGACGACCTGCACGACGAGTACCGCGAGGCCGTCGAGGAGGTCGTCGCGGCGAAGGCGGCCGGCGAGACGCCCCGCGAGGCCCCGAGCGCGCCGTCCAGCGGCAAGGTGCTGGACCTCATGGCCGCCCTGGAGAAGAGCGTGCGGGCGGCCAAGGAGTCGCGGGGCGAGGAGCGGGAGCCCGCGGCGGAGCCGGAGGCGGCGAAGGTGAGCCGCCTGCCCCAGCGCACGTCCGCCCGCAGCGCTCCCAAGCAGACCGGCGGCAAGAAGTCGACGTCCACGGCGAAGAAGACGACGGCCGCTTCGAGGAAGTCGACGCAGGCGGCGAAGAAGCAGGCGGCGTCGAAGAGCACCGCGGGAGCGAAGACGACGGCGGGCACCAAGACCACGGCGGGCGCCAAGAGCACGGCGGGTGCCAAGAGCACGGCGAAGAAGACCGCCGCGAAGAAGGCGTCGACGACGGCGACGGCGACGGCTACGGCGACCGAGAAGAAGACCGCAGCGAAGAAGACGGCGACCCGCAAACGCACAGCCTGACTCAACGCCCTTCCGAGCGGCGCGTCATCGCCGGCGGCCGGCGGCGACGGTCGATCTCCGATCCCCGGCCCCGGCCCTGGCCGCCGGCCCCGATCCCCGGCTCCCGGCTCCCGGCTCCCGGCTCCCGGCCCCGATC
>NZ_JBHVYK010000088.1:0-31938 GCF_042880855.1 Streptomyces sp. NPDC058291 | reverse complement strand
CGCCGACGACACCCGGGCCGCACCCGGCACGGCGCCCCGGAAGCGTCCACGCCCCCCCCCCGCCCCCCCCGCCGCCCCCCCCCCCCTCACTCATGCAAGAACCCAAGGCGGTGGCCCGCCGGACTGGCTGGAGAGCGATGACATTCGCGTCCGACCCGGGGCCGCTTCCCCGCCTGACGGGCACCTGAGAAGAAAGGTCGGCCACGGCACCCGCCTGGCGGGTCGTACCACTCATCGGTCTTTTCTCGCAGGTCAGAGCCGTGTGACAGGGTGTTCATGACAGTGGATACCAGGGTCATCCGAGCCGGTCAGATGTACCGCTACTACCTGAGCGAGACCGTTGTCGGCGACGGCCGCCGCCCGGCCCGCACACCGCTGCACGAGGCCCAGGAACAAGCCGGGGTGTCCCGGCCGGGCGACGGATGGGCCGGGGACTTGCCGTGCGCTGTGAGCTGCGGCGACCGGATCGATTGAGACGGGCCGGATATGCGATTTATCAGCCGATTTGGTCTGATGCGTAAGAACGCCGCTCGTCGTCTTCCGGGGTCTGGTCCGCCGGGGCCGTGTCGACCCGGTTGAGTTCCTCCCGGCCCTCGGCGACGGCAGGGCCGCAGCCTGGCGGCAGGCCAGCGACGACCAGAGAGCAACGGCTTCCTCGGCCGTGTCCGCCTCCCCGACGATCTGACCGGGCAACGTCAGCCTCGCTGACCGGCGAGCCTTTTTGCCAACTGGACCCATCCCCGCCGCCCGCGGGTGTGAACTGTCAAGAGCGGGAAGGAAGTCGGCGGGAGCCGGGAGAGCGGGGAGGCGCTGTGGGGAGCGAGATCTCGGACAGATTCCGGTACAGCATCACGCACACCTGCGTAACGCGGCACGTCGGTGACAGCACACAGACAGCGACATTGGTCAACGCCGAGGTGGCCAGCCTGGACCGGTTCGCGGAGCGGCCGAATGCGAGAAGCGTATTTTGCGAGCATTGCAACGCGCGGTTACGGGTGGTGCTCCGGTCCGCGGCCGACGTACGGCAGCGGCGGCGTACACACCGGCTGCTGTGGCCGGTATGGGCCCTGCTGGCCGTGTTGAGCGGCTGGGGCCTCGTGCATGAGCTGGGGACCGGCGACGGCTTGAGGGCATCTGACCTCCGCTTGTACTTCACCGCGGCCGCGACCATGCTGTTCGGGTACAGCACCCTGCGCAGTCTGATCCTGACCCAGGGCTTTGACACCCCCGAGGTGACCAGGACGGATGATCGGGAGTCGTACGGGGTTCACCACGGCTGGACCACGCCCCGGCAGGCAGATGCCGAGGACCGCAGGTCATGAGCCGGTATCTTGCATCGTCCAGAAGCTCCCCCGCAGGAAGCGCGAGAGGTGACGGCCCTGGTCCGGGAAGCCGCAGCCCATACGCCTCGGGCCGACCAGGAGAAGCCAAAGGCTGAGGGCCAGCCCTCCCCCTGGATACCCTCCGCAGCGCAGTGCGCTTTCCGTGAAGCCTCGCACCTCTACCTGGTGACCCACCCACCCAGAGCGAGAGGGGGGACGAGGCACCTGTACCTGAAAGGTCAGGTTCGGCCTTGTGGGGTCGTTGCTGGTCGGGGTGGGTGGGTCCTAGGTCGGGGTTATGGCCGGTTGTTCGGCAATAGTGAACTTTCGTCGTGCATCGCGGTGGTCGTGTTGGAGCCTGGGTGGGTGATGGCTGTGGGTGCGGCGGCGGACGGTGGGGCGGGGTGGGTGGATGAGTTTGTGTTGGCGTTGGCGGCGCGGGGGGTGACGGATCGGTGGGCGGGTCAGCAGCGGGTGTGGGTGGGTGAGTTGCTGGCGTTCGCTGGGGTGCCGGTGTGGGAGGTGGGGCCGGTGGATGTGGACGGTTGGCTGGCGGGGGCTCGGGAGCGTGGTGCGGGGACGCAGACGCGGGGGGTGATGGCGCAGGCGGTGTTCCGGTTTTATGCCTTTGTGGAGGCCCGGCACGGGGGTTGGGTTGAGGAGGTGACGGGTGGGCCGGTGCCGCGGCCGGTCGATGAGTTCAACCGGCCCCGGCGTCTGGCCGGGGCGGTGCGGATCCCGCCCTCGGAGGGGGAGGTGGAGGCTTTGTTCGGGGCGTGGCGGGCCTGGCTGCCGTGCGTGCGGGGTCGGGGTTTTCTGGTGGCGGCGCGGGATTATGTGGCGGCGTCGTTGTGGCGGCGGGTGGGCTTGCGGATCAACGGTCTGCCTTGAGGTGGGGGACTTCTATCCCGAGATGGGCGCGCACGGGGTGTTGCATGTGCGCTGCGGGAAGGGCGCCGGGGGCAGCGGGCCCAGGCAGCGGCTGGTGCCGACGGTCGATGGGGTGGACCGGCTGCTGGCCTGGTGGCTGGCCGAGGTACGGCCGCAGTTCGGTGACGGGCCGGCCGGTGGGCGGGCGGTGTTGCTGCCGAGCCGGCGGCGGGCGGCGGGCGGCGGGTGGTGCGCGGCATGCGCGGTGACGCTGCGGCAGGGGCTGGCGGTCGCGGTCGGGCGGTGGCTGCCGGCGTGGTCGGGCAGGCTGACGCCGCACTCGCTGAGGCATTACTGCGCTTCGCACCTGTATGAGCGGGGTGTGGGGCTGGAGGCGATCGGGGCGTTGCTGGGGCATGTGTGGCTGTCGACGACGGCGGGTTATGTGCATGTGCCCGCGGAGCGGATCGAGCGGTGCTGGCGTGAGGCGAACGCCCGGGTCGCCGGGCGTCTGCTGGATGCGGATCCGTATGCGGCCGGCGCGGCGGGGCCGCTGTGAGGGCGAGGAAGGCGGTGGAGTACATGCGGTGGGAGTTGCGGCTGCGGGCGGCCGAGCGGGGCGTGTTCAAGGCGGTTCAGATGCGCCGGCTGCTGGCGCAGGCGGGGCTCGAGATCAGCGCGGGGAAGATGTCCGTGCTGTGGTCGGCGACGGTGGCCCCGGTGTCGGTGCGCCTGGACGACGTGGAGGTGCTGTGCCGGGTGTTGGGCTGCGACGCGGCCGGGCTGCTCGTCCTGGACACGTCGGCCGGCCGGTCGCCGCGGCCGGCCGAGCCGGGCCCGGCCGGGGCAGGGTCTGGTACGTGGGCCGGTGGGGAGCCGGCCGCCGGGCCCGGGGGAGTGCTCCGGGGGGAGGGGCCTGGCGGGGGTGGCGTGGTGCGGCCGTCACTGCCGCCGGTGTAGGCCGCCCGCCCCTAAAGAAGCGGCGACCCGCCCTCGAAGAGCCGGCGGCCCGCCCTCGAAGAGCCGGCGGCCCGCTCTCGAAGAACCGGGGAGGGCCTCAAAGCCGCCGGTGGTGGTGTACCGCTCTGCGGTCTGCCTCCGGCCGGACCGCAGGGGTGCGGCACACGCCTGGGGAAGGGAGGGTCGATGCGGCAGCAGGTCGCGCCTGCCGGGCGCGCAGCGCTGAGCGTGGGGGCCGGCGGGCGGGAGGCGCAGTGGGCAAGGGATCTGGCCAGGCGTCGGGGCCGGCCCGCGGTGTGTCCGGGGCGCGGGATTCGGCCGGCGGCGTTCACCGTCCCGCGCGTCGATGTCTGTTTCGCGTGTCTGCCCGGGGGCCCGCATACGCCGCCGCCGTGCACGGCATGCGGGAGGACAGGGTTCTTCTACCACCAGAGCCTGTGCACGGGCTGCCACCCGTTTTCGCCCGAGCGGCGCGATACGTGCCCGGACTGCTTCGCGTGGGGCACCAGCCAGGCCTCGCGCTGGCGCTGCTGGGGCTGTCTGGCCTGGCACCGCAAATTCTCGCGGACCGGCCCGAAAGAGCCGTGTGCGTGGTGTGCGCGCACGGTGGCGGTCAACCGTGACCGGGCATGCCGACTGTGCTGGTGCGATCTCTCGGGTTGGTGTCGGTGGTGGCGTTCTGGGGTGGGGTGTTCCGGGGCTGGTCAGCGGCTGTTTGTGAGTGGGCGGGCCACTGTCATGAAGTGAGAGATTGATGGGCGGGAGCACTGTCGTGGGGCTTTATCTCATGGCAGCTGATGTTGTCTCAGGTTCGAGAGTTCTTATGCGCTGAGGTTGACCCGGCCGGTGTGATCGTGGGGCACTGTCGTCGACTGTGCCTGCTCCGCGGCGGACGCCGCGGCGGCATTCGCCTCGGCTGGAGCCGTTCAAGAAGACGATCGACCAGTGGCTGCTGGAAGATCTGGACGCGCCGCCGAAGCAGCGGCACACCGTCAAGCGGATCATGACGCGGCTTCAGCAGGAGCTCGGAGCCGACATCGCTTATACGACGGTGTGGGACTACGTGAGTCGGCGTCGTCAGGAGATAGCGGAGGCGGCCGGAGCGGCGCCCTCGGCGGGGTTCGTGATCCGGCACAACCAGCCGGGTATGGATGCCGAGGTTGACTTCGGCGAGGCGTGGGTCGATCTGGCTGGCGAGCGCACCAAGTGCTTCGTGTTCGCGGTGCGGCTGGCCTACTCGGGCAAGGCGGTGCACCGCATCACAGCTTCCTGCGGTCAGGAAGCGTTTCTGGAAGGGCACGTCCACGCGTTTCGCACGCTGGGCGGGGTCCCGGGCGGTCAGATCCGCTATGACAACCTTTCCCCGGCCGTGTCGAGGGTGATCCGCAAGAGCCGGTCGCGAGAAGAGCATCCGCGCTGGAGTGACTTTCGGCAGCGGTTCGGCATCACTGCGTTCTACTGCGAGCCGGGACTTCGCGGCGCCCACGAGAAGGGAGGCGTGGAGGGCCAGGTCGGTTACTGGCGCCGCAACTATCTGACGCCGGTGCCGCGGGTCGACTCCCTGGATGAGCTCAACGCCCGCTTCGCGGAGTTCGAGCAGGCGGAGGAGGCCAGGCGGATCGGGATGCGGATTCGCACCATCGGCCAGGACTTCGCCCAGGAGGCCCCTCTGCTGCTGCCGCTGCCCGAGGAAGGATTCGAGACCGGCATCGCGTTCACCCCGCGAGTCGACCGTTACGGCATGGTCGCGGTCCGGGTCTGCCGCTACTCGGTACCCGTCCGGTTCATCGGCCGCACCGTTCACGTGATGCTGCGATCCAGCGAGGTGGTGGTCTTCCACGGCCGCACCGAGATCGCCCGCCACCCCAGGTTGACCACGAAAGGCGCCGAGCGGCTCGTGCTGGATCACTTCCTGGAAGTGCTGCTGGCCAAGCCGGGCGCGCTGGCCGGCTCCGAAGCCTTGGACCAGGCCCGTCGCGAGGGCACTTTCACCCCGGCTCACGAGGCGTTCTGGTCCGCAGCCAAGCAGGGCCTGGGCGAGAGCGAGGGGACCAAGGCCCTGGTTCACGTCCTGCTGCTGCACCGGCACCTGCAGCACCGTGACATGGTCGCCGGTATCCGAGCCGCCCTCGCGATCGGTGTCTGCACTGCGGACATGGTCGCGCTGGAGGCCCGCAAGGCCGCCGAGTCCGAGGGCCGCTCGCCGACCGTCACCGCCACCACACCGCTGTCCGAGCCGGTCAGACCGCCCGACCTGCAGCTGCGCAGCCTGACCGAACGTCGGGCCGCCCGGCTGCCCGCCGACCAGCGGCCGCTGCCTGCCCTCGACCGCTGGGACCAACTGCTGCACCATCCTCGAAGGGAAGCGCCATGACCGGCCCGCACCACACGCTGACCGAACCCGCCTCCGACGCCGCGATCGACACCGCCTGCCGGGTGCTGCGGCTGCCGACCATGCGGGCCCAGTTCCCCGACACCGTCGCCCGCGCCGACGCGAGCACCTGTCCTACCGCGGTTTCCTGGCCGAACTGCTGATGGCCGAGTGTGAGGACCGCGACCGCCGCCGGTCAGAACGGCGTATCCGCGCGGCCGGCTTCCCCCTCCAGAAGTGGCTGTCCGACTTCGACTACACCGCGAACGAGAACGTCACCCCCGCCCTGATCAACAACCTCGCGACCTGCGAATGGGTCAAGAAGGGCGAGCCGCTCTGCCTGATCGGAGACTGCGGCACCGGCAAGTCGCACCTGCTGATCGGCCTGGGAGCGGCCGCAGCGATGGCCGGCTTCCGGGTCCGATATGTGCTCGCCGCGAAACTGGTCAACGAGCTGGTCGAGGCAGCCGACGACAAGCAGCTGACCAAGACCATCGCCCGTTACGGACGCGTCGACCTGCTCTGCATCGATGAACTCGGCTACCTCGAACTCGACCGTCGCGGAGCCGAGATGCTGTTCCAGGTTCTGACCGAACGCGAGGAGAAGAACAGCGTGGCCATCGCCTCGAACGAGTCGTTCGGAGGCTGGACGAGGACCTTCACCGACCCGCGGCTCTGCGCGGCAATCGTCGACCGCCTCACCTTCAACGGCACGATCATCGAGACCGGCACCGAGTCCTACCGCCTTGCCCTGACCAAAGCCAAGCAGCAACGCTCAGATAAATGATCCACCGTCCTGTCGGCTGCATCCTCAACTGCCGCTCGGGGACGCTGCCGCAGCCCGCAGAGCCGCCGAAGCCGATCCCACAATCGCCTCGCCGTGGCCGAAGCAGGCCACCTCCGCATCCAGTCGGCTCAAGGCCCTCAAGGTTTCCAGTGCACGAGAGCGGTCCGTGTTGAACACGCCGACCATGGTGTTGCCTCCCACGTTCGCTGCAGCGTCGCCCAGGAAGAGCACCCCGAAGGCAGGGAGATGAAACGCGGTGCTGCCCGGAGTATGACCCGGCGCAGCCACCACGCGAGCCCCGCCACCGAAGGGAAGCACATCTTGATCACCGACCTCATGGTCCACCGGCACCGGCGGTGCCGGTGGCAGCTTCGGCTTGCTCTCGAACAAGGCACGTTCCCAGTCCGGAGCATCCGTGAAGACCGGTGGCGGAGCCGGTGACTCCCCGCGGATCACCCCGGCGTCCAAACGGTGCGCGAACACCTCGACCCCTCCCCACGCGGCGATCTCGGCAGCACCGCCAGCATGGTCCTCATGAAAGTGGGTGAGCACGACACGCCGCAGGTCCCCGGGCTTCGAGCCGATGCTCAGAATGGCATCGGCGACTGCCGGACCGGCCCCCGCAACCCCAGAGTCGATCAACGTGAGCCCATCCGCGTCACGCCACAGATACGCCTGCCCGACCTCGAAACGGAGCATATGCAGCTCCGGCAACAGCTCAACGATCTCCATACGAACAACCTAGGCACCGCCGAAGCCTCCCACTCGCCGCTTCGCCTTCAGCAGATAACAACGTGCCCGGTCACAAGCTCCGTCGCCACCAACCGGGGCCAGCCCAGGCCGGAACCCAGGGCCAGCCCAAGCCGGAACTCCACCCCTTCATCCCTCGATCCGGGGCCAGTTCGACCGGAAAAGTGGGGCCACTTCAGAGCGTTAATGCCGGCCTCGCCCCGGCCACCCGGCAGTCGGGCACCTCGATCCACGGCGAACACGCCCCAAGAGGCGGCAACCGGCAGCTGAAACGGGCGATGTTCCTCTCCGCGTTCGCCGCCCTGCACGATCCCGCCTCCCGCAGCTACTACGACCGCTGCCGAGCCCGCGGCAAAACCCACACCCAGGCCCTCCTCCGCCTCGCCCGCCACCGCATCAGCGTCCTGTTCGCCATGCTCCGCGACGGAACCTTCTACGAACCCAGAACCCCACGGCTTGCTTGACGAAGGACATAGAGGCACCCCCCGCATCCCGGATCATCAGTCCCGGAGTGATCCAACCACCTCGGAGATCATGTCGTTACTGACTTCGGCTCGTTAGGGTGATCCGTCTCGAAGTCCCTGATGTTGCGGCGCGGTTGGTTGTATCTCCTGGCGTGTGAGGTAGGCGGATGGGGGCGGGGCTGACGCCCGCGGGGCGTCGGCGCCGTGAGGCGGTACGGCTGCAGGCGGCCGAGCTGTTCGAGCAGAAGATCAAGCCGTTGGAGGTGGCACGGCGCCTGCGGGTGAGCCGGAAGTCGGCCTACGAGTGGCAGCAGCTGTGGCGGGACGGCGGTCGTGAGGCTCTGGCCTCCCGTGGCCCGAGGCTCCTGATCTTCCTCGGCGCGATCCTCGAGGACACGACCGTCCAGGAACGCCAGCTCTTCCTTACGCAGATGCCCGCCCCCGCCCGCCTCCTGTGGCACACCCTCGGCACCCGCCTCTACAAGCGCACCACCACCCGCGTCCGACGAAGCGCCACCGCGATCCCCCGGGCGTAAGACCCGACCCCCGTGCAGGAGGGCGAAGTGCCACGCCCTCCCCACGGCACCAAGGGGAATCTTCGAGCGCCCGGGCCTTGCAGTCGCCACACAGGTGCGAGCGGCTGTCCCTGCGGCCCCAGGCGACCGCGATGCAGGCCTTCCACCGGTCCGTCGGTGAACTTCGGTCCGCAGCCGGCGCACACCGGGCGCAGGCTGCGAAATCCCCGAAGACACCCTCGGCCGCCGCGGTCGCCACCGTGCCGGCCCCGGCAACAACACCGCTGACCTCCACCAGCGGCCCGAACGTGTCACACGCCCCCGAACCCGAGGCATCGGCAGCGACGCCACCCGGCCATCGCTGACGAGGACCCGCTGTCACTTCATTCGGGGCGACGGGTGCTACCAGATCCTGATCTTCGTGATCTTGTGGATGGGCTCGCCGGTGACCTTCCCAAAACTCCACTTCTCAACGGTCTCGCTGGTCGCCGGCGCGCCCAGCCTCGGCACGTACTCCAACGTGACCTTGTTGTTACCGGTCCAGATCCGGTCCACGCCGTAGATCGCCACGCTTTCCACACCCGCGTTGGCGAAGCAGAGGGAGCCGCCTGCGTTGTGAACCGTCAGGTAACCCGTTTCAGTGCAGCTGACGCGGTTGATGGCGGACGCCGACGAAGCAGGCAGCACAACGGCTATGGATCCGGCCGCCACGATTACCGCGAGGCGTGTGATGAAGCGCTTCACTGGTGAGTTGTTCCTTCCATGGTGGGTAGTGCCGCCGAGGGCCACAGCACAGGGCGGCATCGCAGGGACGCACGCACGTCCATTCATCGCAACGTGGGAAAGGGCGCTCCGGTTCACCACTTGAGCGCCTTGCTTGAGACGCGGTCGCGATCTCCCTCAATGTCTGTTGGCCCCTCGCCCGAAGGCGCATCTCCACGCTCCCGGCAGAGCGCCGAAACCGGTCGCGCCCCGCCGGCCGGCACCGCCTGGCCACTCCACCCCGAGGGCCAAGAGCGTCACGGAGGTCCAGTTCGGCAAGCCGTTCACGCGCCCGATTCAGGGAGCAGGATCGGCCACCGCCCCAGGGAAATACATCGAACGAAAGCATCCCGGGCGTCGTCAGGGCGCCCCGCGGCCAGCAGGGCGACACCAGGAGACTGGCCCGGCTGGTGTCAGCGAGCGTCGCCCATGCGCCGCAGATCGATCACGAGCCAGCGATCGGGGAACCGCACGCGCGGCGTGCAGCGCGAGAGCCGTCATAACGAGGCCGGCGTGTAGGAGACGCTGCACCTGATGCTGCTGAAGAGGCTGCGGTCGGCGAAGCGGGCTGGACCGGTCGCCGGCGGTGATCGGCTCCTCCCGTCTGCGGGCGGTCTGCAGGGCCCGAAGTGGTCCCAACCCGGTCGACCGAGCGCGACCGGGCGGCAAGCACCACTTCCTGGTCGACGGCCAGGACATCCCGCTCATGGTGTCCCTGACCAGCGGAACCCGCAACGACGTCACCCAGCGGATCTCTCTGCTGGACAAGGTTCCCGCAGTCTCCGGCGCCCTCGGGCGACCACGCGGACAGCCAGGCATGGTCTTCGCGGACCGCGGCCACGACCACAACAAACGCCGGCGATTGCTGTGGCAGCGCGGCATCCGGCCGGCTACCGCCGAACGCGGTCAGACACATGGCTTCGGCCTGGACGACCTGCTGGGTCGTGAAGCGAACGATCTCCTGGCTGCACGGTTTCCGCCGCCTAACGACGTGGTCGGCTATTGAAGACCGGGGGCCGGGCCGTGCGGCTCAGTCCCCCGAGGTCTCGCCGTGGTTGGTGTTTTCGGCCGTTAGTGAACGTCGGAACTCCGGCAGGACTGTTCCGCACATCGTCCGGGACATGGTTGATCAACGCTCGGTCGACGTGGGAGGGGTCCGGCTGGCCTATCAGGTGTCGGGTCCGTCGGATGTTCCGCCGCTCGTCCTGTTGCACGCGCTGGGCGAGGATGCCACCGACTGGGAGACGGTGGTGCCCGTCCTCGCCCGCAGCCGACGGGTGTACGCCCTCGATCTTCGCGGTCATGGCCGAAGCGACTGGCCGGGGGACTACTCGCTCGAACTCATGCTGGCCGACGTGCTTCGGTTCCTCAACACGCTGGGGCTTGGTCAAGTGGAACTTATTGGGCACTCCATGGGCGGGATCGTGGCCTACATGCTCGCGGAGGACCATCCGCAGCGGGTGAGCCGGCTCGTCCTGGAGGACGTTCCTATCCCGCGCCCCCGGGAGCAGACCACCCCGACCAGGCCGGACGGGGACCTGACCTTCGACTGGGAGATGGTGCTGGCCATCAGGCGCCAAATCGACATGCCTGACCCCAGGTGGCTGGAGCGACTCAGCGAAATCACCGCCGAGACCCTGGTGGTGGCCGGCGGCCCACGCAGCCATGTGCCCCAGGACGGTATCGCCGAGCTGGCCCGGCGTATCCCCGGCGGGCACACGGTCACCATCCCGGTTGGCCACCTGATCCACCGCGCGGCGCCGGAGGCGTTCTTGGAAGCGATTTCAGCGTTCCTGTGACGGAGCAGGAACGCCGCCCATGCCCGCCGACCAAGGACGCACAGTGACAGGCCGTGACGTGGAGACAGCCGCACGGGTTCTTCGGGTGTGAGTACGAAGTGGGCCTGTGCGGCCTTGTCCCATCCTGTCTTCACCGGCATCTCCCGTGCACATCTCGGCGGTTTGATCGAGGAGTTGGCTCCTGCCTGGCGGGCCCGTCGGGAGTCCGCACTGCGTGAGAGTCGGGGCGGCGAGCGGCGCCGTGCCCCGGGGCCGGGCGCAAGCACAAGCTGGTCTTCACCGACCGGGTCCTGGTCACGCTGGTCCATCTGCGCACACAGCTCCCGCATGCCGCGCTCGCCAAGCTGTACTCGGTGGGCCGTTCCACCGTCACCGAGGCCATCGGAGAGATCCGTCCTCTGCTCGCCGACCGGGGCTTCGCCGTCCCCGACCGGCCCGGCCTGCGGCTACGCACTCTCGCGGATGTGTTCGCCTATGCCGACGCTGAGGGCGTGAAGCTGCGGATCGATGGCACCGAGACCCAGGTCCGGCGCCCGAAGCCCACCACCCCGGCCGCTGTGCGTTCGTCTCCGGCAAGAAGCAGAACACCGTCAAGACCACCACGATCAGCGACCACTAGGGCCGCACCCTGTGGTCCGGCGCCGATCGGCCCGGAAGAATGCACGACCAGACGGCCATGCGCTCCGAGGGAATCGCCGAACAGTTCCGCCTCCATCCGGCCGTGAAGGCCGAGGTCGACGAGGGCTACCGGGGCCTGGCCAACAAGTTTGCCGACCAGATCAGCGCGCCGCCGAGGAAACCGAAGGACAACGACCCACCGCTCGGCGAGCAGTACGCCTGGCGCGAGTGGCGCCGCCGCCAGTCCTCACGCCGGATCTGCGTCGAACACGCCAACGCCGAGCACAAGCAATGGCGTCCGCTGCAACGCTTCCTCGGACGCCGCGAACACTACGCAGCCACCCACCGGGCCGTCGCCAGCCTGATCTCGGACCGCGCCGCCCAGCGGCCCACCCGGCACAAGCCGAGCACGGAACTCGTGCCCGTCAGCCCGATGGCCTGCTGAATCACCTACCAGCCGAACCCCCGGGCCAGCACGCCTCAACATCAACTGCCGACAAAGCCGTCAGCATCCTCTGGGAACGACGCGACGACATCCACGAAGCCTTCCTCGGCCCGAGGGCTGGAACGGCCAGGGGAAACTGGGGCATCAGCCCGATGCCCGCGTCACCCTGCGAAGCTCATGAACGCGCGCCTGTGCGCAGTGGTGCGGGCAGGCGCTGGGCTGTCGCTCTGCCGGGAGGCCTCGCAGGCCAATCCCCGAGGCTCGCTGCGCCCCTGCCCACCGAGTGCCCGGTGGTGTGTCGACGCCGGGCAAGATATGACCCGATCATGACAGAGGGGCGAGGCGACCGCTGCCCGTGCAAGCGTCCCTTCGCATCCTTACGGAGTCCGCGACGCGCTGCTTGCACCCTGGATTAGCCGAAACGCGGCGGTGGCCGGCGTGGTAGCCGACCTGGACAAGGGGTGCGCTCGCACCAGCACCCCCGCTTCGTGTTGTCTACGGGTCAGTGTCCTGGCAACACCCTCACTCCGTCCGTCCCGGCGTAGCTGCTCGGCGTCCTGGCGGGCGCGTGTTGCCCTGCTCGCCGTGCCCGCCGGTCAGACGACGACACGATGACGGCGTGTAAGGACGCCGCTTACGCCGACGCGCACAGGCCCGCGAGCGTGTCCCTGCGCAGGTTGGTGATTGAAGACGGACGTTCACTCGGATCGTGCTGTCCCGGCCGGTCCGGAGGAGCACGACAGTGCCGAGCGCTGGCCGTGACCAGCGTCATGACGGTGTCCTGCTCGCTGGCGGACAGCAGCCCGCGCATCGACGCCTTTCCGCGTGCTCCATGACGCATGGCACCGACGGTAGGTCCGCCCAGGATCCGGCTGGACTGGGAGCGGCCGCCGCCGGTCCCCGCTCACTTGCGGTGGCCGAGCCGGTGCAGTCCGGGCTGGTGCCGTACCGTGCGCGCGGCGTTGCCGCGCTGCCTTGGTGATGTCTGCCCCGGCAGGTCGAGGAGACGCAGGCGCAGTGTGTCCTCGTTGTGGTCGAAGACCGGCCGGTGCAAGCCTGCAGGAGGAGGCGTTCCTTGCCTGCCGGGGGCCGTCACGGCAGCGCGTCTGTGCCCGGATCCGACTCGCCACGCCGTGGACCGCGGCAACCTCCAGTGGAAGTGCATGGCCAGTAGCCGGAGACCGAAGGCCCCGGTCGCCGCGAGCGTCGCCGTGCCCACGTCGAGAGAGCCTGTGCCGTGCAGCACCGATACGGCCGCTGCGCCGATGATGGCCGGCACGGCGTAAAGGTCGGCGTCCCAGGCCATGATCGGGGGCAGCTCCCTGGACACCACGCTGGCCAGGACTCCGCCGCCGACAGCGGTGCTGACACCGAGGGCCGCCGCAGGCACGGCCGGCATCCCGTGTTGCAGTGCCTTGATCGTCCCGGTGACACAGAACAGGCCGAGTGCCATGGCGTCGAGGAAGCGGAAAAGGTAGGGCTCTCGCTGCAACGGTTTTCCGAAGTACGTCAGAAACGCCGCCGCCAGCGGGGCAACGGGGTACCCGGGGTCGGTGAAGGCGATGGAGGGCACGTCCAGGACGAGATCACGCATCAGTCCGCCGCCCAGCCCGGAAGCCTCTGCGACAACGACCGTTCCAAATAGGTCGAAGTCCTTGCGGACGCTGAGATGCGCGCCCGAGAGAGCAAAGGCGAAAATACCCAAGAGATCCAAGACATATTGTGTCGATGCAGTCATCAATATCACGGAAGCGGGGCTCATTTCGGTTCGTCTGGCAATGCGGGCACCCTGCGCGTGACAGGCGCCCTTTGCTGCAACGCGGGTTCGGAAGCCACGGTTCAGCCGTGCGGACGCCTGTCGGCGACTGTCACCAGCAGGCGCAGGGTGAACACCGAGCCTTCGCGTTGACGCTGTCGCCAGTGACCACGACGCCGTGAGCCCGGGTGGTTGGCGGACGATCGCCGGACCCAGGCCGCTGCCCCCGGTGCTGCCTGGTGCGGGAGCGGTCAGCGCGCCAGAGGCGCTCGAAGACGCGGTCAAGGTCGCCGGGGGCGTGATGCCCGTACCCGTGCCGGCGACCTGGATCGTCACCTCATCGTCCCGGCCTGCGGCGCTCTCAGGCTTACGGCCCGCCGACCGGCGCGTGCCGCAAGCGTCCGACAGCAGGTTCCCGACGGCCCGGCGCGGCCCACGTTTTCGCGGGACGGGCTACGGAAGACTTCGGTTCCCAGGTCACAGCCCCGCCCCTTGAAACCCTTCGTGCGACCCCGCCCTGCCCTGAGACCGCACAACCGCGCGACGTGGCGTGGGGGCCGGAACAGATACCGAACAGCGGCTGGAGCGGACCGAGCTTTCAGTACACGTTGAAAACGTGCAGATTCGAGACGCCCGATCAGTTACGCCCTGACGTCTGCCCGTTGCCCCAGAGCCGTTGCCCCCAGACGCCGTCCGCCGCCAGGAACGGGTTGGCCAGTGCCCAGATGACACAGGCTTCTACGACCGGGCACCAGACTGAGTCGTGCGGTCGCTCATGTGTTGATTCTCCGGAAGAAGGCGGCGGAGCTTCCATCGCGGAAACCGCGTGCCGTGATCTCCGGACGGGCCATCACTTTCCATGAACGCCCAGGACAACACGGTGGTTCACCCCCCGACCCTGGGCCTCATGGGCGGACCACTGGCAGGCTTACGAACACAGAGGTTGACCGCCCCTTTTCGTCCCGGACCCGTGGCCGGCGTGCCGGGGGCCGCAGCCTCGTCTTCCGAAGGCCCCGAACGAAGTCGATTTCGACGACCGTGACTTCACGGTCCAGCCGCCGCTGGGTGCGCGGGTAACGGCACCACCGGCTCTCGTCCGCGGCACCTGCGCCGCGGACGAGAACGTGGATCCGCTCGTGCACCGGGGTTCGGCGGCTCCAGCGCACGGCGTCGTGGCAGACGTGACAGATCAGCGGATGTGCAGGATGTACAGCGTCTGGTTGAGCCCCTCAACGTCGACGATGGTCGACCACTTGGACATGGTCTTCGTCTGGTTACCCAGTATGACCTCGATGTTGTTGTTGCCCGAGGTGATCTTCGAGACGTTGGGAAGCTGGGGGGCGATAACACCCGCGTTGGCGTAGCACGCGGTTTGGCCGCCGTTGTACCAGACCTTGACGAAGTCGGTGCGGTCGCCGCAGCCGGTCTGATTGGTCGCGGCAGCCGGGAGGGCGGGCAGCAGGGCGGTCATGGCTCCCGCCGCCACGACAAGCCCGATACGTGAGATGGAGCGCTTCATTGGTGGAATTTTCCTTCCGTGGTGGTGCGGTGCTGTGGAGCAGCACGGCTGGCCGTCCCCCTGCCTCGCTGTTTGCACAGGGGGACAGCCGACCGGTTCATGAGGTGGACAGGTGGGCGCCCCGGTCCGTGGCCGACCATCGCGCGCCGAGGCACGGAGGCGGCGGCGGGACGAAGAGTTGTCGTCTGGTCCCGTCGACCGGACGCCTGTGCGTCCGGTCGGTTCAACGTGGCGCGATGGTCTCCGGTTCACCGTGCGATCGACTTTCTCCCCGCCGCGGGCGCCACCCGCGCTTTGGCCGTGGGGACACCTGGTGCGCGGGAGGTGCACCAGGGCGTGCCCACCGCTCCGCTCAATGGCGCCGGTGACGCCGCCGAGCGGGATGCCGGGGAAACGGTGACGGCTGCCGGCAGGGACCCGACGGCAGGGACGGCTGAGGGCCGCCGTCGAGACAGCGGCGTCCGGCGGCGGTGACGATGCGGTCGTCCGGTCCGCGAGCCGTCACCGCTGCTCGTCCGGTATGCCGCACGGCTGTTGGACGGCGACTGGCACAAGGCGGAGGACATCCTCCAGGAGACGGCGGCCCGTGCCTGGAAGCACGCCCGGTTCCTGGGACCCCGCAACCAGCACATCCGGCCGTGGCTGTTCACCGTGGTCAGAAACCTGGTCATCGACCACCACCGGGCCCGCCAGATCCGCCCTCTGGAACTGATGCCAGCCGAGGAACTGGACGCCGACTGGGACCCCGGGACTCGACACTCACCTCCCACGTGGTACTCGAAGCCCTGCGGGATCTCAACGAGCAGCAGCGGACTGTCATCCAGCTCATGTACTACCTCGAATGCAGCGTGGCCCAGGCCGCCGAACATCTCGGCATCCCGTCCGGCACCGTCAAGAGCCGTGCCTTCTACGCCATGCGGGCCCTGCGCAAGGCGCTCGAGGAACGGGGAGCACTCGGCGAATTACCACGACACGACCCGGACCCAGACCGTGAAAGGCCGACCCGAACCCGCGCGACCCAACGGCTCATGACGTCCGCGGGGTCGTGTCGGGCAGCTCCGCAGCCGTCACCGGACGGCCCGTGTCGTTGACCCGTGCCGTCCGGCCGAGCAGGCGCCTGCGGTTCCGTCGACCGGAGTCCCAGTCGGGTCCGGGCGCCGGGCTCAGCCGACGGTCCCTGCCTTCCGGCACCCATCGGCCCATCCTGCTCGCCTGCCGCGTCTCGCACGCCGAGGGCTCCCCACCGGGTCGTCCCCGTTCCGGGGTTGGCGTTCCCTCGGGAACGTGATGGGGTGAACCACCTCCGAAACGGAGTCGTTCCAGTCGTGACAGCCGGAGCCGAGGCCGAAGGAGACATGGTGAACTGCGAGCAGACCAGGGAAGAGCTGGCCGTCCAAGCCCTGACTGGGGGCCGGCACGGTGGGATGGACGCCGAGAGTGCCGCGCATGTCGGCCACTGTGCGGAGTGCTTGGCCGAACGGCAGCGGCTCGCCGATGTGACCCTGGCGCTTTCGAACCATGGTCTACTCGCGTTCGAAGGACTCAGGCCGGCCGACGGCCGGACCGGCTGCTGACGTCGGCGACCGGGCTGCCGCCGTGCGGGCACTGCCCGGTGACGAAGTCATGGTCCCGCCAACCACTGATCCCCACCTGACCGACCTTCGAGGAGACAACCGCGATGATTCCCGATGACGATAAGAGGTCCAGCTACTACAAGTGGCTGGCCGGCCGGGACGCGAGGGCTGCCCGGCATGGGGCCGACCAGCGCCTGGCCGCGAGGATCCGCGAGGCCCACGCGGAGTCCGGCGGCGCCGACGGCTCCCCGCGAGTGGCCGCTGAGCTCCGGGAGACGGGGTTGCGGGTTGAACGAGATGCGGGTCGCCCTGGGTGATGCGGGCGTTCTCCACCACCGGCATCCGCCTGCGCAGACGCGTCCGCACCACGGCCCCCGCCCGGCGGCCTGCCGGGTGCCGGGCCTGTTTCACCTCTGCCGAGCCTGGGCTGAAATACATGGGCGACATCACCTGCCTGCCCCTGGCGAGCGGTGAGTTTTTCTGGTCCATACAGGGGGCAACAGCCGAGGTGATCCTCGTAAGATCAAACGAGACACGACCCCCACCGTGGCCGCCACTTCAAGCCCCAGCGCCTTTATGCGGACAAGGCGTACGACATCCCCCACCTGCGGAAATGGCTGCGCGGCAAGCGCATCGGAGTGCGCATCGCCCGCAAAGCCATCGAATCCAGCGAACGACTGGGCCGCCGCCGCTGGGTCATCGAACGCACCATGTCGTGGCTGTCCGGCTACCGCCGCCTCAGCCCACGCTACGAACGCGACCCCCGCAACTACCTGGCCTTTCTCGGCCTCGCAGCCGCCCTCTGCTGCTACAAAAGACTCGTCCGCCTCACCACATAGGACACGGTCTTTTAGGTCGAGAGCACACCTACAGTCAACGGGAAGAGTCCCTCGGCCTGTGATCCACGAGGTCTGCATCCGGGCAGGCCGACGCCGGAGCAGAGGTCACTCGCGTACGCCCGCCAGCTCCACCGCCCTGTGGCGAAGGGAGAGGCTGGCCGGAGCGACCGCCGAGATCACGGCGAGCACCGCGCAGGCACCCAGGGCCGCGGCGAGCGTCGCCCACGGGATCTCGATGGACGTGCACACCGAGAGCAGGCCCAGCGCCATCCACATGCCCATCAGGTTGAGCCCGGCGACCAGTGCTCCCAGCAGTCCGCCGACCATGACCACCATCAGTGCCTCGGCGCTCACCAGCCGCAGCACTTGCCACCTGGTGGCGCCGGCCAGCCGCAGCACAGCCAGCTCGCGGACCCGGTCGGAGGTTGCCATGACCATCGTGTTGGCCAGCGAGATGCCGGTGTAGAGGAGGGCGATCCCGAGGACCAGGAAGAAGCCCATCCGGGTCGTCCGGTTGGTCTCCGGGTACGTTGCCCGCACCCAGGCGTCCTTGGTGAGGACCTCCCCGCCCGACGCCCGTACCGCCTGACTCAGACCGGCGGCCACTGTGACCGTGTCGGAACCGTCCGCGAGGCGTACGTCGACCCGGTCGACGGGCGCCGCGGGGGCGTTGCGCGGGGTGACGTAGACGCCGTTGTTGCCGGTGCCGATGGTCATGACCGCGGCGATCTTCAGGGACTTCCTCGTGCCGTCACCGAGCCACACGTCCACCCGCTCGCCCACGGTGTGCTTCTCCCACTCCTCGTTGACGATGATCGAGTCGTTGTCCAGATCGCCCACCTTCCCCGCGGCGAGCGGGAGACGGGCCGTTGCCGCGAGCGGTTTCGGCTCGACGGCCCTGGCATCGGACCTGATGAGCGCCACGCCGTCCTCCAGGACGTACACGGCGCTCGACGAGCTCGCCGAGACCTCGGCACCGGACACGGCCCGAAGCCGCTGCAGCGTCGCCTCGTCGAAGCCGACGTTGCCCGCCGGAGTGACCACGAAGTCGGCGGCCGTCTGCTCGCGCACCTCGGTTACCTTCGCCTCGTTGAGGGTCGCAGTGGCGCCCAGCAGTGAACCCGCCAGCGCGACCGTGACCAGCACGGGCGCCGCGACGGCGGCGGTGCGGCGCATCCCGGCGGCGGCGTTCTCCCGCACCAGCATCCCGCCCGCGCCTGGCAGTTGGGCCGGCAGCCAGGCGATCAGCCGGGCCAGTGGCCGCACCAGCACCGGCGCGAGCAGCGCGACCGCTGTGATCAGCAGCATCGGCCGGCTCACATAGGTCTTGCGCTGCAGCAGGTCGCCCGGGTTCGTTACCAGGGCCAGGGCCAGCGTCGCCGCGGCGGTGATCAGCAGGGCCGCGCCGAACAGCCAGCGTCCCCATGTCATGGGCCGGGTGTCCACGGACGCCTCGCGCAGTGCCTCGGTGGGACCGGTGCGCCCCGCCCGCCAGGACGCGGCCAGCACGCCGCACAGGGCCACGAACAGGCCCGTCCAGAACGCCATGTGGTAGGGCCAGGTGTAGTCGCCGATGGTGAACCAGCGGGGCGCAAGGCTCTCGTCGACTGCCCACTCGGCGAGCTTCGGAGCCCCGTAGGAACCGAGCACGCAGCCGGCCGCCGAGGCGAGCACACCGACCGCGAGCGCCTCGTAGACGACCATGCGGCGGATCTGGCCCGGGGTCGCCCCGGCGGTGCGCAGCAGCCCGAACTCGCGGCGCCGCTGGGCCACCGCAAACGCGAAGGTCGAGGCCACCACGAACACCGACACGAACCCGGTGACGCCGCCGGCCGTGCCGAACATGGCGTTCATCGCGGTAAGGGCCTCGCTGTCCCGGTCGGGGCCGGCGTCGGCGTACCGGCGCGCGTTGCCGGTGAGGACCTGGACGCCTTCGCTGCCGCGCACCGCCTCGCGCACGGCCGCCGCATCGGCGTCGACCACGAGCTGGAGGCTGCGCGGCGACAGTTCGGCGGCGCGGGTGTCGGCGTAGAACACGGCGTTCTCGAAGCCGAGCCCGGCCACGGTGCCGACGACGCGCACCGTGCCGCCGTCGGTCCGCACCCGGATGCCCGGACGGGCCCAGTCACCGCTGACGACGACCTCGTCCGCGGCCTCGGGCGCGCGCCCCGCGTCGAGGTGGTACGGCGCGAAGGCCGCAGCGGACCAGGGGTGGCCCACCAGATCGGCGGGCCCGCCCTCGGCCCGCACGGCGAACGACCGGTCCTCGACGACGGTCCCGAGGTCCCGCAGCTTCGCAACCGCGTCGTCGGGCACCGCACGCGGCTGCGCGAGCTTCTGGGTGCGGTCGCCGATCGAGGTGGGCACCTCAAGGGTGTCCCGGCCCTTGACGACGACCGGCGCGGCGGCGAACCGCTCCGGCCCCCGATCAGGCGCGTCCAGCGAGGACGCCAGCGCAAGCCCCATCACGGCGATCAGCGCCACGCCCAGGGAGAGTGCGACGAAACTGCCGACGAAGATGACCCAGCGGGTGCGCAGGGTGCGCAGCGTGGTGCTCAGCACGGCGCCGCCTCGAGCTTGGTCATGCGCGCCGCGATGTCCTCGGCGGAGGCGCCGATCAGCTCGCCGTTGACACGGCCGTCGACGAGGAAGACGACGCGGTCGGCGTAGGAGGCGGCGACGGGGTCGTGGGTGACCATGATGATCGTCTGGCTGTCCCGGTCGACCATGCCGCGCAGCAGGGTCAGCACCTCGCGGCTGGTCTGCGAGTCGAGCGCGCCGGTCGGCTCGTCGCCGAACAGCACTTCGGGGCGGGTGATCAGGGCGCGGGCCAGGGCAACTCGCTGCTGCTGGCCGCCGGACATCTCCGTCGGGCGGTGCTGCGCCCGGTCGTTGAGTCCGACCTGTTCGAGCACCTCGCGCACCTGGGCCTTCTTCGGGTGGCGGCCGGCCAGCCGCAGCGGCAGGGCCACGTTCTGCTCGGCGGTCAGCGAGGGCAGCAGGTTGAAGGCCTGGAACACAAAGCCGATGTGCTCGCGGCGCAGAAGGGTCAGCTTGGTCTCGCTCAGGCCGGTCAGCTCGGTGTCGCCCACGGTGACCGAGCCCGACGTGGGCCGGTCCAGCCCCGCGGCGCACTGCAGCAGGGTCGACTTGCCGGACCCGGAGGGGCCCATCACGGCGGTGAAGGTCCCCCTCGGAAAGGCGAGCGACACCTCGTCGAGGGCAGTGACGGACGTACCGCCCGAGCCGTACCGCCGAGTTACGGATCGCAATCGGATCGCGTCGTTGCTCAAATGTTCCCCCACCAGTACCTGCTCCTTGGCTCGTTGGTGCCCCCACGAAACCGTAGAAGCCCTTCGTGACGCAGTACGGCCCGAACGAGACTTGGGGTAGTGCCAGGCCTACCCCCGATACGGACCCTGGACCGATGGCACCCGACCGGTGGGGCCACTTACGGTCATGCACATGCACCCTCGGAATGTGTGGCAGGCCATGTCCCAGCCGGGCTTCCTGCTGTCGGCCTGGCCCTGGCGCTCCGCCGCGTATCTGCTCACCGGCGCGGTGACCGGCGTCGCCACCCTGGTGGGGATCGTGACCATGGCAGCGGTCTGCGGTGCGCTCGCCATCGTCTTAATGGGGCTGCCTCTGCTCGTCGTGGTCGCCCTCAGCGGGATCCCAGTGGCCTGGGTGGAGCGGCGCAGGCTGCGCCTGATCGACCGCAACCCGGTGTCCGGCCGGCACCAGGTGCCGACCGCGCCGGGACTGTGGGCCTGGCTGACTACCCGGCTGCGCGAACAGGGGACCTGGCAGGAGCTCGGGTACGCGCTGCTGTTCGCCGGGCTGCTGTGGCCGGTCGACGCCCTGGCTATCACGGTCGCCCTGCTCTTCCCGCTGTCCATGGTCGCCACCCCGCTGCTGATGGCCTCGGTCGGCGACGGGCACGAGGTGAAGGTGCTGAAGCAGTGGACGGTCACCACATGGCCGACCGCTTTCGGTGTCGCCGTACTGGGCCTGCTCCTGATGGGCCTGTGCGCTTACGTGCTCGGCGTCACGGCGGGCGCCCGCGCCGAGCTGGCCCGGCTGCTGATCGCCTCCCGCGAGGGCGAGCTCGGCGCCAAGGTGGTCGAACTGGCCCGCTCCCGCGTCCGCTTGGTCGATGCCTTTGAGGCCGAGCGGCGCCGTATCGAGCGCGATCTGCACGACGGCGCCCAACAGCGCCTTGTGGCCCTGACGATGGCCCTCGGGCTGGCCCGCCTCGACGCCCCGCCCGGCCCGCTCGCCGACCAGCTCACCAAGGCCCACGAGGAGGCGGGTAAGGCGCTCGCGGAGCTGCGCGAGCTCATCCACGGCATCCACCCCCAGGTCCTCACGGACTACGGCCTTCAAGCCGCGGTCAGCGACGCCGCCGACCGCTGCGTGGTCCCCGTCGACGTCGACCTCGAACTGCCAGGCCGGCCAACCCAGGCGGTCGAGTCCGCGGCGTACTTCGTGGTCTGCGAGGCGCTGGCCAACGTCGCCAAACACAGCGGGGCCGACCGCGCGCAGGTGAGCGGCGGTCATCGCGACGGACGCCTGTTCCTCGAAGTGCGCGACGACGGCTGCGGCGGCGCGGACGCCTCGGCAGGCAGCGGCCTCACCGGTCTCGCGGACCGGGTATCGGTCCTCGATGGCAGACTTGCCCTGACCAGTCCGCCGGGTGGACCGACCCTGTTGCGTGTGGAGTTTCCTTGCGAGTTGACCAAGGCGGCCGACCGCTCCGCGTAGTGCTGGCCGACGACAGCGTGCTGCTGCGGGAAGGGCTCATCGGCCTGCTCAGCCGCTGCGGCCACGAGGTGGTGTCGGCCGTCGGGGACGCGCAGGCACTGATCGCCGCTGTCGAGGAGCAGGCCCCCGACATCGTGGTGACGGACGTACGCATGCCGCCCGGCTTCCAGGACGAGGGCCTGCACGCGGCAGTGCGGCTACGCGAGAAGCGCCCCACACTCCCGGTCCTGGTCCTCAGTCAGTACGTACAACGGACGTACGCCGCCGAACTCCTGGACTCCGGCGACGGATCAGGCGTCGGCTATCTGCTCAAAGACCGAGTCGGCCAGGTTGAGGAATTCGTGGAAGCGCTGCACAAGGTGGCGGACGGCGGAACGGTGGTCGACCCCGAGGTGGTGCGCCAGTTGCTGCGCCGCCGCCGCGATCCGCTGGAGCAGCTCACCCCACGCGAACGCGAGGTGCTGGCACTGATCGCCGAAGGCAAGTCCAACGGCGCGATCGCCAAGGAGCTGGTGGTTTCCGAAGCCGCGATCGGCAAGCACATCGGCAACATCCTCACCAAGCTGGACCTGCCTCCGACGGACAAGACCCACCGCAGGGTCCTGGCCGTCCTCACTTACCTGCGGGCATGACCCACCGAGGGCACCGAGCCGCCATGCCTGGCTGACATCAGCAGCAAGGTACGGCGGGGGCATAAGCCCGTTTTGCCGGTGTTGAATACTCGACACGGGTTGTCGGCACTGCCGACCGTCGGTTTCGCCGTGGCCAGGGCCAGCGTTCGGCGTGTTCTCCCAGCTTGGCCGTGACCATGAGCACAAAGCCGACAGGACGCGTTCTTCCGCTTAATCGCGGCATGTGGGGAACGACGAGGACTCCGGGGCCCGCCCCGAAGCACCGCTTCTACAGCTGCTCACTGACCGACTGCGCACAAGGGCCGGGATGCCCGTAAGAAGGCGCCGTGGGTGTGGACGGCGCGCGGGATGCGGGGGATGAGCACCGCCGGCTCGTCGCTGGGGTAGAGGTGCAGGTTCCGCCAGCCGTGGATCCGCGCCATGTATTCGGTGGCGGCCTCGATGGTGTCGGCCCACTTCTGGTGCCCGAGGACGATGAACGCGACCGGGTAGAGGTGCTCTTCGGTCGGGTCGTCGATCCCGGTGACGTACAGGCCGCTATGGGCGACGAAGCCGCTGTCGGCCGCGTCGTCGGCGCAGGGAGTCCAGAGCTGTTCGACGGGGTGCATGGTGCCGTCGTCGCCCTCGCTGGTCTCGATCTCGTACAGGGCGGTCACGCGCTCACCCCCGCGACGGCGGCGTCCAGGAGCGCCACGGCGTCGGCCTCGTACGGGTCGGCGAACAGCTGGTGGTCGCTCACGTCGAACGGCCCATACCGCACGGCGACGCGGAACCCGGGCACGAGCGTGGTCTCCTGCCCGTCCAGCGCGGCGGTGAGCCGGTCGTAGTCGTGCTGGGCGTGCCGGGTCTGGGTGTACGGCCCGAGGCGCAGCATGGTGAAGCCGTCCAGGCTGTCGTCGCGTTTGCGGGCCTCAGAGGGCGTAGTGCGCGGGTTCCATGCCGACGTCGTCGGGCAGCGGCAGGCCGGCAGCGGCGTGGGTGAGCATCGCGTAGCCGGGCTGCCAGAAGCCGAGGATCGCGGTCGTCTCGCAGCGCAGCCAGCCGCGTTCGGTGTAGCCGAGCTGGCGGCCATGGAGGTAGGCCGCGGCATGCGGGGTGTCGGGGTGGACCAGGGCGACGGCGATCATGCCGGGGCCGTGGTCGTCGCCGGGCCGGGTGTGCGCGCGTTCCACGAACGGCCCGATCCGTACGGCGATGTCCTGGGCGCCGCCGGGCGTCCACGGCTGCGGGTCACGCAGGGCGGTGAGCATCGCGCGGAACTGGTCGACGACGGCCTGGTCTACTGGTGAAGAGGCAGTGTTTTGACCCTGCGCTATTCGCCCATCAGAGGGCACTGTTTGTCGGCGGGGCGACCTGCCAGGTGCCTCGGATCAGGTCGAGCGTCGCCGTGTAGTCGACGTGTGCGGGCGGTTTTTGGCTGAGACGCCACCGCTGCGGCAGGGCAGACAGGCTGATGGTTGCCAAGGTTCCTGACGTGGCCCCAACGACTCCGATCCAGTGGGGGCTTTCGCGGATCAGCTGGCCCATCGTCGCGATGTCCGGTTCGGGGATCATCACTGATGAGGTTGCACCGACACTGACAAGTGCAGAGCCGGCCAGCAGGGCCAGCAGACGGCTCAGGACCGATGCGGGCATGGTCGGGTCTGTTGATTCGATCGCCAGATAGCAGTCGTCATGTCCGGAATACCAGAAGCGCGAGCCCTTGAGGCGGGGTAGGACCGGCTCGTCGAGGGCAGCCGTTCCAATGACCAAGGCGATCTCGTCAAGCTGGGCCGGGGTCGGCACCATCGGCACGTCGACCAGAGACAGCTCGTAGGGCGACCAGCTGCCATCCAGGAACCGGGGCAGACTGTTGCGGTGCATCACCAGGATCTCCTCACCGAGTCCTGGGGTGGCAGAAGCCCATGCCCCGACCGGGTGAACGGTGAAGTCGGCCCCCTGTTCAGCGGCGATCAACGATGACCGCCACGGCTGGAAGTCCTCGTGCAGGAAGCTGGTCGTCGCAAGGTCCATGACGAGGATCGTGTCGTTCGCCGAGCGCGAGAGCACATCGATCAACTCGCTGGCCTGGGCCGCCGAAGCACTGATCTGCCACGACCCGTCGGCCTCACGAACGGTGAAACTCAGCGGGAACGGCAATTGATTCATCCCGACGCTGTTGACGTTGACGGCCCCGTTGCGCTCGACCTCGATCATTGCCGCATCCCCCTATGAACTCGCAGGCCATTTTGACCTGCGCAACTCATCATCCGTCGTCGGCCGGGACAGGCCGCGACGAGGCCGGTACCGGGGAAGAGTCGACGGTCCGGCCGTGCGCTATTCCGTGGCCTTCCGGGCTGCCAGGTAGTCCGCCCAGCTGTCCTGAGCCAGTGCGGCCCACTCGATCGCGGTGCTGACGTGGATGCCGAAGAGGTCGCTGGCGACGATCGGTGGAAGATCGGCGACTATGGCGATCATCGCCGTGTTGTGTGCGGCGAGAGTCGGTAGTCCGCGCTCAAGGAGCTGCATCGTCAGTCCGTGCGGGCGCCGCGGCTGATGCCCCAGGGGCCCGGGGAAGAGGAACACAGGCCCGCTGCCGGGCGCTGGCTGCAGCACGGAGCGCGTCAGGGGGCGAGCGATCTGCTCTTCGATGAGTCTGGCCAGTGTCGGAGGAAGGAGGACGGGGACCTTGTCGAACGTGATGTAGGCACCATCCTGATCGCGCTGAAAGCAGCCCGTCGTCAGGTGAACGGTCCGGGTGACCGGTAGGGCGTAAAGGCGGACGAATGCTCCTGCGATACGGACGTCGAGGGGGAGGTCCTGGTCGGTGAGGCACCGAAGAAGCTGGTCTTGGTGTTCATCATCGTCGTGGAACACGCTCGGTTGCGCTCGCGGCTGCACGGGGACTTCAAGCCGGTGCGTCAGCCGGCGGGCATTCGTCCAGCGGATGAATGCGCCGATGGCCTTGCGCCGGGCCTGTGGGGCCGTGACCAGCCAGAGCTCGAGTTGAGGCTGAGTCAAGTCCACGAGGACGAGGTCGTTGGCGTCCAGCCAGGCCATGAATTCGATGGCCGTCCGGATCTTGGCCCGGTCCACGCCTGCCGCGGATTCGAGGTAGCGACCGCGGAGGGATCTGCGCCGGGCATCGCGCACGATGGACCACTCGGCGAAGGGGCGGATGATCCGCAGCTGGTGGGCTGGAAGGGGCGCGAGAACCTGACGGATCCAGATCTCCAAGCGAGCGAAGAACTCGTTTCGAATGGGCAGAACCTGAGTGGTGACGAGGATATTTCGGACGGCGCGCGTGTCGTGGTCCTGAGGGAGGTCGTCCAAGAGGTCATGAGTGATCTCAGCCCGTCCTGCCGCCAGGCTCACCAGAAGCTGGCCACCGCTGCGGCTCAGCCAGTTGAGGACGGAACGGGGGGAAACGGCCGAGATGAGTGCTTCCGCCAGCGGAACGAGCTGGGGAACAAGTTGAAGGTCCTCGCCGCTGAGAAGATCGTGCGCTCTGTCGCGAGCGAACCGCCGCACCCTCGGCAAGCTCGACACGATCATCAGCGCACTCGAAGGGGCCACAGAGAACCAGATCGTCGTCGGCGGCCAGGTGGAGGACTTCGATGCCGCCAGCTGACAACACCGCCGCTTTGGCCGAGGCCACCCGGCGCCGCAGCGAACGCGCCCGCCGTGACGCCGAAAACGCCATCACAGCAGCACAACGCTCCGGCAGCCGGACCAGCTTCGCAGCCATCGCGAAGACGGCCGGTGTCTCGAGGTCGTGGCTTTACACCCAGCACGACCTCGTCACAGCCATCCGGCAGCTGCAGAATCGCCAGCCCGCCACCGAGCGGACCGGCTCACAGCCCGCGTCGGGCGCATCCATCCAGCGCCGGCTGGATGCCGCGCTCGCACGGATCAAGCAGCTACGAGCCGAGAACAGCGACCTCGCCCGACGACTGGAGACCGCATACGGTGAGATCCGCAGGCTCCGCAGCGAACGGGCATTGTCCTGATGTGAAGCGAGCTGCTGGCGGCACTGGGGTGTTCACCCGTGGGTATGACCTGCGCCCTCTCGACTTGCCGAAGATCGTTCCCCGTGCGCGTACTGACTCGTTCCCCGAGGCTGGGTCGAATTCATCGATCCACAGGCGGGCCGGAAGTCTGGTCGGTGGACCCGAGCGACCAGCCAGGGCAACACCGGCTTCACCGGCCGGAACACCTGATCCTGATGCGACGCTGAAACGGGCCAGGGTCGCTTCTCGCTGTCTCATGAGTGCCGGTGATAAGCCTTGTTGGCGATGCGCCAACTGTCGCCGACGCGGACCAGCAGGAAGATGTCAGTGAAGGTGTCCGCGCCGTGCTGGAGCGTCATGGCCGCGGTCGCGATAGTGCCGTGGACGTCGACGGTGTCGATCCGGCGAGACCGGGTCGGTTCGTCCGGGGCCGAGTGGCCGTGAAAGAGGGCGCAGTATTCGTCCAGAGGCCACGAGACGAAAGCGCCGTCCCGGATTCCCTCGATGTGGGCGGTGGGCAGGAACGCGTCGTGGAAGTGGGTGGGCTCGCCGGTGGCATGTCCGCGAATGTAGGCGCGGAGCGGTTCGAGAACGGCGTCCGATACAGCGGGGACCGTGGCGGCAATGGCGATGTCGGCCTCGGGGGCGGCAGAGGTGTCAGCCAGACCGACGGCGCTGCGCAGAGGCGTGTTCGACGCGTCGGCCAGCAGAGTCATGTCCTTGACCAGCGCACCGATCGTGAAGTCGGCGGTGCCGACGGGCGACTCACTGTCGAGGAAGGGGCGTTTGCGGGCCACGAGCCCGCCGAGCTGGCCGAGTTCGAGGACGTCCAGCGCCTGGGCGCGCTGCAGGCCGAGGGAGTCGGCTTGCCGCAGTGAGTCGCGCAGTGCGAGGACGGCGCCGGCGAGGCTGTTGTTGGCGATCAGCTTGAGCGCGGCGGCGGTGGCGGCGTCGTCGACGTGCCGCACGGTGCCGAGCGTTTCCAGAACCGGTCGGGCTCGATCGAGCGCGTCTTGGTCGCCGGCGGCGAGAATCTGCAGGGCGCCCGCGGCGGCAGCCGGCACGGAGCCGAGCACAGGCGCGTGGACGTAGGACGGGCCGAGCTGTCGGGCCAGATTCGACGCTTCGGCAGGGGCGATGGTGCTGGTGTTCAGCACCATCGTGTCCGGTCGCAGCGAGTCACGGACGTCGTCGAGGACCTGCTGGCAGGCCGGGCCGTCGAACAACGACAGGAGCACGAGGTCGGCCTTTGCCACTGCCTCGTTCGGATTGCCGGTCGTCTTGACGGCGCCTGATGTGCGCCCTGAGCGTGTCCAGCCCACGACGTCCCAGTCCTGGGCAGTGAGTCGAGTCGCGATCGCCCCACCCATGCGCCCCAAGCCGAGGACGGCGATCGTGTGCGGTGTGGTCATGCACGCCAGAGTGGCGCACCGGGAATTCTGCGACAAGCGCATATTGCGCAGGCCAGCCATGCGGAAGACGCATGCCAGCTGTGCATACTGACGCCATGGAACTGACGGTGTGGCGCACCTTCGTGACCGTGTGCCGACTCGGGTCACTGTCGGCGGCGGCCGCCGAGCTCAATCACACGCAGTCGGCCGTCTCACGGCAGATCGCCGGGCTGGAGCGGCAACTCGGCGTGCCTCTGGTGGAACGCCATGCGCGCGGTGTGCGTCCGACGCCTGCCGGCGAAGTGTTCCGGCACCACGCCGTGGCCACGCTCAACGAGGCGGACCGCGCTGTTCGTGCCGTACGAGACGTTCGTGACGGAACGTTCAATCGGCCGCTTGCTGTTGGCGCGACACCGTCTCTGGCCGCAGGGATCGTTCCCGAGGCCATCCGGAGGCTGCTCGAGCGAGCCGGATCCATCCGGTGGAACCTGCTGCCGGGCCTGAGCGCGCAACTGCATAACCGCGTGATCGCTGGCGATCTCGACATCGCTGTCGTCACCGATGCACCGCCGGGGCTGCCCCATGACCCTCGGGTCGAACGCCGGTTCCTCGGTCTGGACGACATGGTTGTCGCACTGCCCGTCGGCCATCCGCAGGCCGGGCGCGGCCCGGTACACATCCAGACGCTGGCCGACCAGACCTGGGTCGAGGACAACGACGGCTCGGCGGCGCTTCTGCGCCAACACGCCGCCCGCGCCGGGGTAAGCGCCCGCATCGACCTCACCGCAGCCGATCTGGTCGGCAAACTGGCCCTGGTCGCAACCGGTCACGCCATCGCGCTGATACCCGGCGTGCTGACGGGCGCCCTGCGGACCGGCGTCACCACCATGCCCCTCGTCGATCCCCCGACCCGTGGCATCTACGCGATCACACCACGCCATGACCCCCACCCCTCCGCAGCGCCCCTGCTCGACCAGCTCGCCACAGCCTTCGCCTCGGTCCGTCCTACCCACACCCCTCATCAGCCGACCGAGAAGGATGCCCGTGCCGCTGCGCTGACATTTCACGACAGCGTCACGGAAACGCCCCGAGGATGAGCCGGGCCTGTTACGAAAGCGGGTGTGGTGCTGAGCAGCCGTGAGCCTGGGCCAGTGCAAAATGCCTGATCACGGGGGACAGACGAGTGTTATCGTCGCCCGCATGCCTGAACTGATCACCCCCATAGGTCGACTCCAGTCCTCATGGCTCGCGGCGCGTGACGAGTGGCCTTCAGGTGCCCACCAGGACGGGACCGGCTTACGCCTTGCTCCTGAAACCGACCTCGACAGCCCCGAGGTTTTCTCGGCATGGGTCGAGCGACTGCGGCAGCAGTCGGACAGGTCAGTTGATGTGGGAGAAGGGCGCGTCCACGCCACCCACTGGTGGATCGTCGAGGGCGACAGTTATCTGGGAGCCATCGATCTGCGGCACTATCTGAACGCCTTTCTGCTCGATGTCGGCGGGCACATCGGCTACAGCATCCGGCCCTCTGCCCGGAGGCGTGGCTTGGCCACATGGGCCCTCGGGGCGGTTCTGCTCGAGGCCCGTGCTTTCGGTTTGGATCGGGTCCTGGTCACCTGCGACGACGACAATGTCGGATCGGCACGCAGCATCGAGCGCAACGGTGGCGTCCTGGAGGACGTCCGCACCACCTACGCGGGCCTCAAGCGCCGCTACTGGATCACTCTGTAGACAGGGTGCAACCGTGCTGGTCACAGCCACTCATTGATCGACGCAATCAGCACGGTCGCTTCGTAGCAAACCGCGACTTGTCATATCTGGTGGCCACAGCGCGGTGGCGCTTGAGGCGATTGATTCCGCACTCGACTGCGTGGCGCTCGCGGTAGTCAGTCATGTCCGCATTCGGCGGTTCACGCCTCCAACCATGCGACGGAAGCGACGGAGACCCCGGCGATCACCATGATGACGTCAACCGACCCTGAGCTGACTCAAGGACAGCCGGGCTCTGTGCCAGGGCAGACAACATCAAAGCCAGATTCCGTGGGGAGGGAACCCGTCACGGACATGTCCACCACGCAAGACACCAGATCAGACTCCATGAACCACTGCCGAGCTATCCATAATCCAGTGCTTAGGGCGGTTTTCAATGCCCTTGGCGCCGGTCAGGATGCACGCGGCGTGCGGTTGCTGGACGCTGATGCCGCGGGTCCAGTCGCCGTGCGGGAGAGTCGCATTGCTCATGCGGCTCGCCCCCAGACGGCCGTTCCCGGGCGCCCGGCGCGGCGGCCGTTGATGGACCCCACCGTGACGTGCTGCCGCGTCGCGAGGACGGCGCGACCGGAGTGCTTGCCCTCGTACAGCGCGGCATCGGCTGCCCTCTGCAGCACGGTCAGGCACGAGCAGGTCCAAGGTGGGGACCGTGACGAGGATCCGGCCGCGTGGGAAGCACTCGAGCGCGCTCGCGGCAGCGGTGATCGTTTGGCCGGATCCGGTCGCTGACACGATCGTGCCGCGCGCGCCCTGAGCAGGGACAGCAGATTTTTCAGGAAATCCGACCCATTTGCGGAAACTCGATTTCTGCGCCGCCTGGTTTTCTCGGAGCTTAATCAAAGAGTTCTCCAGGTTCGGGAAGGATCTGTTCGACAGAGGTGATCCGGTATCCGCCGCCGCGTTGGTAAAGGCCGCCGTCTCGTCCGTGGATCGTCCAGGCCCGCTCGGCTGCCTCGTCGGGGGATGCGGCCATCAGGTGGAAGGTGGGAGCGCGCATGTCCTGACGGGAGCCTGTGGCGGGCCGGGAGCCGATCCGGTAGACACGATGCCGAGAGATCTCCGGAGCTGCGATTCCCGACCGCTCGGCCGCAGCCACATCGGCCACCAGCCTTTGCAGACGCTGCTGTTCATAACGGACAGCACGCCTGTCCCGGGACGGCGTGTAAACGGCCATCCGCTCCTTCTCTATGAGACAGGCGATCCGTTCCCACTGCAGGCACCGCAGTTCCGCGATGAACAGTTCACTCAGATGCGGTTCCGCCGGGAGCATCCGGGCGCTCCCGACACGCTCCTGAGCCAGGCGCACCTGCGCAGCCACCTGGTGGCCGTCGAGTCCAGCTGCTTTCGAGACCACGCCAAGCCGGGCAAGCTCATGCTTTCGCCAACCCTACATGCTGCATCACATCCAGTGAATCAACCCCGACATCACGCGTACTCCCCAACAATTCCGAGGCGAGAAATCGCAGGGCCCCCGCCCCTCGCAGTTGGTCCGGCGTGCGGCCTCGCGTCTCAGCGTCCTTGAAGCCGCTGAGCGGCACGTGTATTGGGGCAGTTGGCGGTAAGGCGTCCGGGGAGGGGAGTCGATGTGGAGCAACGTCCGGATTCTCGTGTTCCGCCGTCATGGACGAGACCAGGTAACCGGTGGGGGCCGCGGTTTTACTGGCCGATGCTGTGCCTGAGTTTCGGTCTGCTGGTGTGGCGGGTGATCGATGGTGACAGTGCGGTGCGCATCGTGGTGGCGGTCGGCCTGGTCCTCATGTGGATCTGTCTCATAACCGCCAACCGGGCTGCACGGCGCAAGGAGGCCGCCCGAGAGCCGCCCTTATAGACAGCCGGGCCCGCGCCAGCGGGCCTTAACGGGGGGCGCAGCCGATGGGCAGTCAGGGCGGGGGAGCGCAGCTGACCCGCCGGGAGAGTGCCCGGGGTGCCTCAACTCCCGCGCTACGGTGTTTAGTAGAGTTCTCTTGATCTTCGTTCCGAGGGTTTCGGGTGCGCGATACAGTGCGCGCCGTGAACATATCCAGCTGGTCCATCTGGATCG
>NZ_JBHVYK010000087.1:0-32150 GCF_042880855.1 Streptomyces sp. NPDC058291 | reverse complement strand
AGTTCGGCTTCGCCGCGGCGACCACCGACCTCGACGCCGTGCTCGGCGACGAGTCCGTCGACGCGGTGTTCGTGGTCACCCGGCACAGCTCGCACGCCGAGCTCACCCGCAAGGCGCTGCTGGCCGGCAAGGCCGTGTTCGTGGAGAAGCCGTTGGCGCTCACCGGGGACGAGCTGACCGGCGTGCTCGCCGCGGTCGAGGAGTCAGGCAACGACCGGCTGCAGGTGGGCTTCAACCGCCGGTTCGCCCCGCTGCTGCGGGAGGCCAGGAAGCGGTTCGGCGTCCGGAGCGGACCGGCGAGCGTGCGCTATCTGGTCAACGCGGGCCGCCTGGAGCACGGCAGCTGGTACCTGCGGCAGGACGCCGAGGGCTCGCGGTTCGCCGGAGAGGGCGGGCACTTCATCGACACGGTGAGCTGGCTGCTCGACGCCGATCCGGTCTCGGTGTACGCGGTCGCCGCGTCCGGCAACGAGGATCTGCAGGTCGTCCTGCGGTACCCGGACGGGTCCACCGCGACCGTCAGCTATGTCAGCGCCGGCGCGCCCGGCTTCCCCAAGGAGACGCTGGACCTCGTCGCGGACGGCAAGGTGCTGCGGCTCGACGACTTCGTCCGGGCCTCGGTGTACAGCCGCAAGCGGTGGGTCAGTTCCCGGCTGCCCAAGGCCCGGGACAAGGGCCAGTCCGCCGAGCTGGCCGCGTTCGTCAGGGCCGTGCGGACCGGCGGGCCGATGCCGGTGCCGCTGGAGTCGCTGGTCGCGACCACGACGGCCACCCTCGCCGTGCAGGCCGCCCTGAACGCCGGCGCGCCGGTGAGGCTGGCGGAGGCGCGATGACGGTGAGCTCGGGGAGTGCGGGCTGGTACCTGCGGCGGCTGTCCCGGATGGGGCCGCGGGAGGTCGGCGGCCGGGTGGCCGACGCGGTGCGCAGACGGCGGTGGCGGTCGGCGCGGCCGGACGCCCCGAGCGTGACCGGCGCCCGCTTCACCGCGGTCCTGCCCGCGGGGACGATCGCCGCGGTGCCGCCGGACGCCGCGAAGCGTCTCGTCGCCGAGGCGGACCGGCTGATGTCCGGGCGCGCCGAGTACTTCGGGGTGGAGCGCGACGACCTGGCCGACCCGGACTGGTTCCTCGACCCGAGGACCGGCCGCCGGGCTCCCTCGGTCTACGCCTTCGACGTGCCGTACCGCGACGAGGAGGCGGTCGGGGACGTCAAGCAGATCTGGGAGTTGTCCCGGCATCACCACCTCACCGTGCTCGCCGCCGCGTACGCGCTCACCGGGGACGAGCGGTACGCCGAGCGGGTGGCCGCGCACCTGCGGTCCTGGTGGGCGGCCAACCCGCCGCTGCGCGGGGTGCACTGGACCAGCGGCATCGAGCTGGGCATCCGACTGCTGTCCTGGGTGTGGGTGCGCCGGCTGCTCGACGGCTGGCCGGGCGCGGTGGAGCTGTTCGAGGGCGACCCGGTGGCGCACCGGCAGATCTGGCACCACCAGCGCTGGCTGGCCGCCTTCCCCAGCCGGGGGTCCTCGGCGAACAACCACGTGATCGCCGAGGCCGCCGGGCAGGTGGCCGCGGCCTGCGCGTTCGGATGGTTCCCGTCCTCGGCGCGGTGGCGGGCGGACGCGCTGCGGTCCCTGGAGCGGCAGCTGCGCGCCAACACCTTCGGCTCCGGCCTCAACCGCGAGCTGGCCACCGAGTACCACGGGCTGGTGCTGGAGCTCGGCCTGGCCGCGGTGGCCGAGGCGGACGCCGCCGGGGCGCCGGTCCCCCCGTCGGTCCGGCTGGTGCTGCTGCGGATGACCGACGCGCTCGCGGCCGTCGTGGACAACCGGCTGCGGCCGCCGCGTCAGGGCGACGCGGACGACGGGCACGGTCTGGTCGTGGACGGCGCGGGCACCGACCGCTGGGGTTCGCTGCTGGCCACCGGGGACGCCGTGTTCGGCCGGCTCGACTGGTGGCCGGCGGTGACCGGCGCCGATGTGCGCACTCCGCTGCTGGCCGCGCTCGTCCGGCCGTACGCGAAGGGGGCGGCGGCGACGGCCGTGTCCCGTCCGGCGAGCCGGCCGGACCACTTCGCCGACGCGGGCCTGACCATCCTGCGCGGTCCGCGGGAGATCTGGTGCCGCTGCGACGGCGGTCCGCACGGGTTCCTGTCCATCGCCGCGCACGCCCACGCGGACGCGCTGTCCGTGGAGGTACGGCACGACGGGATCGACGTGCTCGCCGACCCGGGGACGTTCTGCTACCACGGGCAGCCCGACTGGCGGCGGTACTTCCGCTCCACCCTCGGCCACAACACGCTGCAACTGGACGGCGCCGACCAGTCCGTCTCCGGGGGCCCCTTCCTGTGGACCCGGCAGGCCCGCAGCCGCGTCCTGGTCGCGGACGCCGGCGCCTCCGGCGGCGGGACGGCCCGCTGGTGCGCCGAGCACGACGGCTACCGGCCCTCGGTGCACCGCCGCCGGGTGGAGCTCACGGCCGCGAGCCGGGAACTGAGGGTGGTCGACGAGGTGCGCGGCCCGCGCCGCGCCGTGCGGCTGGCGTTCCACCTCGGCCCGGCGATCACCGCGGACCTGACGGGACACCGTGCCGAGCTCACCTGGACCCGGGACGGCGAGGACCGCTCGGCGTCCCTGGACCTGCCCGGCCAGTTGTCCTGGCGGGCGCACCGCGGCGAGAGCGACCCGCCGCTGGGCTGGTACTCCGCGGGCTTCGGCCGCAAGGAACCCGCCACCACGCTGATCGGCACCGGTTTCGCCGACGGCACGGAGGGGTTCACCACCGTGCTCGGCTTTCGCGGCTAGGGGGGAGGACGCTTGGGGACCAAGTGGCGCCCATGGGCGGCGCCGGCGGCGCTGCTGGCACTCATCCTGCCCGCGGTGACCGGCTGTGAGAGCACGGCGGACGCGCGGCCGAAGCCGACCGCCCCGCCGACCACGTCCGTGGCCCGGGTGTGCGCCGAGCCCGCGGCCGGGCCGGCGAAGGCGCCGGCGGGCGCGGTGACGGTCGACCCCGCGGTGGCGGGCGACCTGGCCGCGAAGACGGCGAGGAGCCCCGCGCACACCACGTTCTGGCTCCGGCCGGGCCGGCACCGGCTCGCATCGGACCGCTACGCCCAGGTCGTCCCCAAGGAGGGGGACACCTACCTGGGCGCGCCGGGGGCGGTGCTCGACGGCCGCAAGGTCAACCAGTACGCGTTCGGCGGCGCCGCCCGCGACGTCGCCGTCCGCTACCTGACGGTGCAGGGCTTCGTCGCGCCGCAGGACGAGGGCGTCGTCAACCACGACTCGGCCGACGGATGGGTGATCGAGCACGCGACGATCCAGAACAACTCCGGGGCCGGGCTGATGGCCGGCGCCCGCCAGCAGGTCCGCGCCAGCTGTCTGCGCGGCAACGGCCAGTACGGCATGAACGCGTACAAGGGCGGCGGCCGGATCAGCGGCCTGGTGGTCGAGGGCAACGAGATCACGGGCAACAACCGGGACGACTGGGAGAAGCGGCGGCCGGGCTGCGGCTGCACCGGGGGCGTCAAGTTCTGGGCCGTCGACGGCGCGGACGTCCGCGGCAACTGGGTGCACGACAACCGCGGGGCGGGGTTGTGGGCCGACACCGACAACAACGACTTCCTCATCGAGGGCAACCTGATCGAAGCCAACGACGGCGCCGCGCTGATCTACGAGACCAGTTACAACGCGATCATCCGGAAGAACACGATCCGGCGGAACAACTGGGTCGAGGGCCGCAGGTACGCCGACCGCGGTGACAACTTCCCGTTCGCCACCGTCTACCTGTCCGAGTCCGGCGGCGAACCACGGGTCCCGGCCCGCACGGACAAGATCGACGTCTACCGCAACGTGCTGAAGGACAACTGGTCCGGGATCACCCTGTGGGAGAACGCCGACCGGTTCTGCAACAGCCCGGCCAACACCTCGTCCGGGGACTGCACGCTGCTGGTGAAGAACACCGCGCGCTGCGCACGGCCGGGGATCGCCGCCGCGCCGCTCTACGACGACTGCCGGTGGAAGACCCAGCGGGTCGACATCCACGGCAACAGCTTCCTGCTGGACAAGTCCGTCGTCGGCTGCACGGTGAAGTGCGACCGGATGGCGGTGCTGGCCAACTACGGCACCTATCCGGACTGGTCGCCCTACCAGGGCGAGCGGGTGGCCGAGGCGATCACCACCCGGCAGCACAACCGCTGGCACGACAACGTCTACGTCGGACCGTGGAAGTTCGTCGCGCACGACCCCAGCCGGATCCTCGACTCCTGGCAGTGGCAGGGCACGCCGTACCGGCAGGACGCCGGCAGCACCTTTCGCGCAGAGGGCGGTGGTTGAGATGGGCGCCGACCACTCGTCGAAGATCGTCGGGACGGTCTGGGGGCTGCTGGTCCTCAACACGCTCGGCTCCGCCGGGGCCAAGACCATCGTCCCGCTGCCCCGCTCCCTCATCCAGATGGTCACGATGGGCGCGCTGGTCGCCGCGTTCGCGCTGGCGCTCACGGTCAACGCGCGGCTGCGCATCCGCGCGGGGGCCTTCCTCTTCCTGCTGACGCTGCTGCTGGTGCTGAGCGTGATCTCCAGCGCGAACCTGGAGTCCGGGTTCGGCGCGTTGTTCCGCTGTTTCCGGCTGGCTCTCTTCGTCGGCACGCTGTGGCTGCTCAGCCGCTGGTGGGACGGCGGCCTGACGTTCGTCCGGCACCACATCCGGATGTACTTCCTGGTCCTCGGGTCGGTGGCCGCCGGCGCGGTCATCTCACCGGCCGCCGCCCTGCCCGACCTCTACGGCGGGCGGCTGGTCGGCGCGTTGTGGCCGCTCACTCCGCCGCAGATCGGACAGTACGCAGCGGTGATCATCGGGCTCACCGTGCTGCTCGTCCTGGGCCGCCGGACCGACCGGACCAGCGCGGCGGTGATCATCGTGCCGTCGCTCGTGCTGCTCGCGCTGACCCACACCCGCACGGCCACGCTGGGCCTGCTCATCGGGCTGGCGCTGGCGATCGGCTCGCTCATGCTGACCAGCGCCGCCGCCCGCCGGTTCTTCGTCCGGGCGGTGGTGTGCGCCACCGTCGCCGCGGTGGGGTTCGGCTCCGCGCTGCAGGCGTGGTTCCTGCGCGGACAGAGCCAGGAGAACTTCAGCAGCCTCACCGGGCGGGAGAAGGTCTGGAACGCCCTGCTGGCAGCGCCCCGGACGACCTCGGAGTACCTGTTCGGCGCGGGCCTGGGCGACAAGTCGTTCGGCGGTCTGCCGATCGACAACAGCTGGCTGGCCGTCTACAACGAGCAGGGCGTGACCGGCGTCGCGTTGGTGGCGGCGATCCTCGTCGTGCTGGGCGGCGTGGCGTTGCTGCGGCCGCCGTCGCTGTCCAGGGCCTGCGCGATCTTCCTCATCAGCTACTGCGCGATCGCGTCGTACACCGAGGCCGGGCTGGGCGACGCCTCGCCGTACCTGCTGCATCTGGCCGTGGCCGCCTCGCTGCTGGCGGCGCCCGCCGCGGCCCAGGTCCTCCCGGCCCCCGACGCCCCTCGACGACGTGTCCCGCGATGGGCCCAGCGACCGGAGGTGACCTGAGCATGCACGTCCTCGTGGTGCACAACCGCTACGGCTCGGCGCAGCCGAGCGGGGAGAACAAGGTCGTCGACCAGGAGGCGGCGCTGCTGCGCGAGGCCGGCCACCGGGTCGTTCCCTTCGAGCGGCGCAGCGACGACATCGCCGCCCGGTCCCTGCCGGGCAAGGTCGCGGTGCCGCTGCTGGTGCCGTGGAACCCGGCGGTCCGCCGGGAGCTCGCCGCCCGGCTCCGCGCCGAACGGCCCGACGTGGTGCACGTCCACAACGTCTTCCCGCTGCTGTCCCCGGCGGTGCTGGCGGCGTGCGCCGACGCCGGCGTGCCCGTCGTGGCGACCCTGCACAACTACACCCAGGTCTGTCCGCCGGGCACGCTGCAGCGCGACGGCAGGCCGTGCGCCGAGTGCGTCGGGTCCGCACCGCTGCCCGCCGTCCGGCACGGCTGCTACCGGGGATCGCGGCTGGCGACGGTGCCGCTCGCGGTGAGCCTGTCGGTCAACCGGCGGCGGTGGTGGTCCGGTGTGGAGCGGTTCTTCTGCATCTCCGCAGCGCAGCGCGACGTCCTGGCGGGGGCCGGCATGCCGGCCGAGCGGCTGGCGGTGAAGCACAACTTCGTGCCGGACCCGGCCGAACGCCGGACGGGCGCCGGTGAGCACCTGCTCTATCTCGGCCGGCTCGCGGAGGCCAAGGGCGTGCGGCTGCTGATGGCCGCGTGGGACGAGATCGCCGCCGCCGGCGGTGTGGGGGTGCCGCTGGTGATCGCCGGCACGGGCCCGCTGGAGCGGGAGGTGGCCGCGTGGGCGGCGGGCCGGGACGACGTGCGGTACGTCGGACTGTACGACACGGCGGAGTGCCGAAAGGCCGTCGCGCGGTCGGTCGCCGTGGTGGCGCCCTCCACCTGGCTGGAGGCGTTCGGCCTGGTGGTCGTGGAGGCGATGGCGGCCGGGGTCCCGGTCGTCGCCGCCGGTCACGGCGCCTTCGTCGAACTCGTCGAGGACGGGGTGAGCGGGCTGCTGCACCGGCCGGGCGAGTCCGCCTCGCTCGCGTCCTGTCTGCGCCGGATCACGGCCGGGGCGGACCGCAACCGGGAGATGGGGCAGGCGGCCCGGCGCCGTTACGAGCAGGGGTTCAGTCCGGCCGTCGGGCTGGAGCGCCTGGTGGAGGGGTACCGCACCGCGATCGCGGGTCGGTCAGCACTGGCTCGCGGCGGGGACACCCACGCGAACAGGGGGGATGGGGACAGCAGATGACACGATGCCGACTCTGCGGCTCGGCGACGCTGGCGAGCGTCGTCGATCTGGGGGCGACCCCGCCGTGCGAGAGCTTTCTCGCCGAGGACCGACTGGACGAGCCCGAGCCGGCGTACCCGCTGCATCTGCGGGTCTGCACCGACTGCTGGCTCGCGCAGATCCCGCCGCTGATCACGCCGGAGGAGACGTTCAAGGAGTACGCGTACTTCTCCTCCTACTCGACCTCGTGGGTGGAGCACGCGCGCACGTTCGTCGCCGACGCCGTGGAGCGGGTGGGTCTGGGCCCCGACGCGTTCGTGGTCGAGGTCGCGAGCAACGACGGTTACCTGCTGCGGCACGTGGTGGACCGGGGGCTTCGCTGCCTGGGCGTCGAACCGTCGGTGAACGTCGGCGCGGCCGCCCGGGAGGCGGGCGTGCCCACGCTCACGGAGTTCCTGGACCCGGCCACCGGCGCCGCGGTCCGCGCCGAGCACGGCCCTGCGGACCTGGTCGTCGCCAACAACGTGTACGCGCACATCCCCGACGTGATCGGCTTCACCCGGGGGCTGCGCGCCCTGGTCGCCGACGACGGCTGGGTCTCCGTCGAGGTGCAGCACCTGCTGACGCTGATCGAGGAGAACCAGTACGACACGATCTACCACGAGCACTTCCAGTACTACACGGTCGCCTCCGCGATCCGGGCGCTGGAGAGCGGCGGGCTCGCGCTCGTCGACGTCGAGCTGCTGCCCACCCACGGCGGCTCCATCCGGCTGTGGGCCCGGCCGGCCGAGGTGGCCGGCGAGCCCACCGCGCGGGTGACCGACGTGCTGGACCGCGAGAAGGCCGCCGGACTGCAGGAGCTGTCCGGGTACACCGAGTTCTCCGCCCGGGTGGCCAAGGTCCGCCGGGACCTGCTGCGGTTCCTCATCGAGGCGGCCGAGCGCGGCGAGACGGTCGTCGGCTACGGCGCGCCGGGCAAGGGCAACACCCTGCTCAACCACTGCGGCATCCGGCCCGACCTGCTCCCGTACACGGTCGACCGCAACCCGTACAAGCACGGCAGGTTCACGCCGGGCACCCGCATCCCGATCCTGCCGCCCGAGCGGATCGCCGCCGACCGACCGGACTACGTCCTCGTCCTGCCGTGGAACCTGCGGGCGGAACTGGTCGAGCAGCTCGCCTTCGTGCACGAGTGGGGCGGCCGGCTGGTCTTCCCCATACCGGAACTGAGCATCGTCGAGGTCGCGTCATGAAGGTCGTACTGTTCTGCGGCGGCTACGGCATGCGGATGCGCAACGGCGCCTCCGACGACGTGCCCAAACCCATGGCGATGGTCGGCCCGCGGCCGCTGATCTGGCATGTCATGCGCTACTACGCGCACTTCGGACACACGGAGTTCATCCTGTGCCTCGGGTACGGGGCCCACCACATCAAGGACTTCTTCCTCAACTACGAGGAGACGACGTCCAACGACTTCGTGCTGCGGGGCGGGAAGACCGAGCTGCTGTCCACCGACATCGCCTCCTGGACGATCACGTTCGTGCAGACCGGCATCGAGTCGCCGATCGGGGAGCGGCTGCGCCGGGTGCGGCACCACCTGGACGGCGACGAGATGTTCCTCGCCAACTACGCCGACGTGCTCACCGACGCCCCGCTGCCCGAGATGATCGACAAGTTCGCCCGGCGCGACGCCGGCGCGTCGATGATGGTGGTGCCGCCGCAGTCCTCGTTCCACTGCGTGGACCTGGGCGACGACGGCCTGGTGGGGGGCATCACCGCGGTGAGCGACATGCCGCTGTGGGAGAACGGCGGCTACTTCGTACTGCGCCAGGAGGTCTTCGACCACATCCCGCAGGGCGGGGACCTGGTCGCCGACGGCTGCGCCCAACTGGCCAAGCGCGGCCGGCTGGTGGCACACCAGCACCGCGGCTTCTGGAAGCCGACCGACACCGTGAAGGAACGGGCCGCGCTCGACGACGCCTACGCCCGGGGCGAGCGCCCGTGGGCCGTGTGGGAGCGGGGCGGCGCCGCCGCGGGCGCCCGAAGGGGGACCGCGTGATCCGGCTCGGCGCGGGGCGCCTGGACCGGATCGTCGCGGTGGGCGCGCACTGCGACGACATCGCCATCGGCGCAGGCGGCACGCTGCTGACGCTGTGCCTGGCGCGCCCGGGTGTCCGCGTCGACGCGCTGGTGCTCTCCGGCGGCGGCAGCGAGCGGGAGCAGGAGGAGCGGGCCGCGCTCGCCGCCTTCTGCCCGGGCGCCGACCTGCGGCTGACCGTGGGCAAGCTGCCCGACGGCCGGCTGCCGGCGCACTGGGACGAGGCCAAGGACGCGGTCGAGGAGCTGCGCGGCCAGAGCGAGCCGGATCTCGTCCTCGCGCCGAGGACCGACGACGCGCACCAGGATCACCGGGGGCTGGCGAAGCTGGTGCGGACCGCGTTCCGCGACCATCTGGTGCTCGGCTACGAGATCGTCAAGTGGGACGGCGATCTGGGCCGTCCCACGGCGTACCAGCCGCTGTCGACGCAGACCGCCGAACAGAAGGTGCGGCTGCTGCAGGAGCACTACCCCTCGCAGCGGCACCGGCCCTGGTACGACCGGGAGGCCTTCCTCGGGCTGGCCCGGATCCGCGGCATCGAATGCCACGCGCGCTACGCCGAGGCGTTCGCCGTCACCAAACTCACTCTCGACCTGGGGGACTGAACCTTGCGCGTACTGCTGACCGGACACCAGGGCTACCTGGGCACCGTGATGGCCCCCGTGCTCACGGCCGCCGGACACGAGGTCGTCGGTCTGGACGCCGGCCTGTTCGCCGACTGCGTCCTGGGCCCGGCCCCCGCGGACCCGCCCGGGACACGGGTGGACCTGCGCGACGTCACGGCCGAGCACGTGGCCGGGGTGGACGCCGTCGTCCACCTGGCCGCACTGTCCAACGACCCGCTGGGATCGCTGGCGCCGGACCTCACCTACGACATCAACCACCACGCGTCCGTGCGGCTGGCCCGGCTGGCCCGCGACGCCGGGGTGCGGCGCTTCCTGTACGCGTCGACCTGCTCGGTCTACGGCGCCGCCGGCGGCGACGAGCTGGTGGCCGAGGACGCCCCGCTGCGCCCGGTGACGCCCTACGCGGAGTCCAAGGTGCGGGTGGAGGACGACCTGCACGCCCTCGCCGACGGCGACTTCAGCCCGGTGTACCTGCGCAACGCCACCGCCTTCGGCTACTCGCCCCGGCTGCGCGCCGACATCGTGCTGAACAACCTCGTGGGCCACGCGCTGCTGTCCGGCGAGGTCCTGGTGCTCTCCGACGGCACGCCCTGGCGTCCGCTGGTGCACGCCGCCGACATCGCCCGGGCCTTCGCGGCCGCGCTGAGCGCGCCGCGCGAGGCGGTGCACGACCGGGCGTTCAACATCGGCAGCGAGATCAACAACGTCACGGTCGCCGAGATCGCCGGGCAGGTAGCCGAGGCGGTGCCGGGCTCGCGGGTGGTGATCACCGGCGAGAGCGGCGCCGATCCGCGGTCGTACCGGGTGGACTTCTCCCGGTTCCGCGCCGCGGTGCCCGGCTTCGACTGCGAGTGGACGGTGAAGCGGGGTGCGCTCGAACTCGCCGACGCCTACCGCGCACACGGGCTGACCCGGGAGGACTTCGAGCGGCGCTTCACCCGGCTGGCCGTGCTGCGCGCGGCGTCCGAAACCGGCGCCGTCGACGACACCCTGCGGCGGCGCCGATGACCGAGGTCGGCGTGGAGATGCACGCCCTGGTGGAACGGCTGTACCCGCTGTGCCGGAGCATCACCGGCGACGGGGTGCGCGCCACCCTGGACATCGTCGGCGAGTACGTCCCGCTGCAGATGCACGAGGTGCCGACCGGGACGCAGGTGCTCGACTGGACGGTTCCGCAGGAGTGGAACATCCGGGACGCGTACGTGGCCGACGCCGCCGGCCACCGGGTCGTCGACTTCGCCGCGTCCAGCCTGCACGTGCTCGGCTACAGCGTTCCGGTGGCGGCGACCATGCCGCTGGCCGAGCTGCGCCCGCATCTGCACACCCTGCCGGAGCACCCGTCCTGGGTGCCGTACCGCACCAGCTACTACCAGCCGCAATGGGGCTTCTGCCTGGCCCAGGAGACGCTGGACGCGCTGGCGGACGGCGAGTACGAGGTGCGCGTCGACTCCACGCTCGCCGACGGCCACCTCACCTACGCCGAGCACGTGGTCCCCGGGCAGGTCGCCGACGAGGTGATCGTCTCCTGTCACGTGTGCCACCCGTCGCTCGCCAACGACAACCTGGCCGGCATCGCGGTGGCGACGTTCCTGGCCCGGGCGCTGGCGGAACAGGAGCCGTACTACACCTACCGGTTCCTGTTCGCGCCGGGCACCATCGGGGCGATCACCTGGCTGGCCCGCAACGCGGAGCGGGTGGAACGGGTCAAGCACGGGCTGGTGCTGGCCTGCGCCGGCGACCGGGGCCGGCTGACGTACAAGCAGAGCAGGCGCGGCGACGCGGAGATCGACCGGGTGATGCGGCATGTGCTGGCCGCCTCCGAACGCCCGCACCGCATCACCGAGTTCACTCCGTACGGCTACGACGAGCGGCAGTTCTGCTCGCCCGGCTTCGATCTGGGCGTGGGCTCGCTCAGCCGCACCCCCTACGCCGGATACCCCGAGTACCACACGTCGGCGGACAACCCGGACTTCGTCTCCCCGGAGGCGATGGCGGACACGCTCGCCGTCTGCCGCGAGGCGTTCGGCGTGCTGGACCGCAACCGGCGGTACGTCAACCTCAGCCCCTACGGCGAACCCCAGCTGGGCCGGCGCGGGCTGTACGACTCGCTCGGCGGCCGCAGCGACGCGAAAGAGGCCCAGATGGCCATGCTGTGGGTGCTCAGCCTCTCCGACGGCGAGCACAGTCTGCTGGACGTCGCCCAGCGGTCCGGGCTGCCGTTCGAGACGGTCGCCGCCGCGGCCGGCGCCCTGCACGACGCCGACCTGCTCAAGGCGTGACGCCGATGACCACCGAGGGGGAGCGCGCGACGGCGGCGGTCCCGGCCGGGCCGGCGCGGACCGCCAGGCGGGCCATGGTCGGCCGGCTGTCGTGGGGGCTGGCCGACCAGGCGGCCTCCAGCATGTCCAACTTCGCGGTGGGCATCTACGTGGCCCGCTCGCTGGGGGTGACCGCGTTCGGCGTGTTCAGCCTGGCCTGGGTGACCTACGGCGTCGTGCTCAACGTCTCCCGCGGGCTTGCCACCGACCCGCTCGTGGTGCGCTTCAGCGGCCCGCCGGACGTGTCCTGGCGCGGGGCGGTGGCCCGGTCGTCGGGCACCGCGCTCGGCGTCGGCACCGCCGTCGGCGCGGTGTGCCTGGCGGCCGGCCTCGCGCTCGGCGGCCGGGTGGGGCCCGCGTTCGCCTGCCTCGGCGTCATGCTGCCGGGGCTGCTGCTGCAGGACGCATGGCGGTTCTCCTTCTTCGCCGCGGGCGCCGGCCGGAAGGCGTTCGTCAACGACCTCGTGTGGGGCGTCGCGCTCGTCCCCGCCATGGTCGTGGCCGCCCACGTGGGCACCGTCGCCGCCTTCGTGTCCGCCTGGGGCGCGTCCGCCGCGGTGGCCGCCGCGTACGGCTGCCTCCAGTCCGGCATCCGGCCCCGGCCGGGCGGGGCGCGCGGCTGGCTGCGCGAGCAGCGCGACCTCGGCTACCGGTATCTGGTCGAGAACGTCAGCCTCAGCGGCGCGAGCCAGCTGCGGGCCTACGGGCTCGGCGCGCTCGTCGGGGTCGGCGCGGTGGGCGCGGTGCGGGGCGCCGAGCTGCTCCTCGGCCCGTTCCTCGCGGTGCTGATGGGGCTGTCCCTGGTCACCGTCCCGGAGGCGTCACGGGTGCTCCGGCAGGCCCCGCACCGCCTCGGCGCGTTCTGCCTCCTCCTCGGCGGCGGGCAGGCCGCCGGCGCGCTGCTGTGGGGCGGGGCGCTGCTGCTGATGCCCGACCGGCTCGGCGAGCTCGCGCTCGGCGCGGTCTGGCACTCCGCCGCGGAGCTCGTCGTGCCGATCACCCTCGGCGTCGCGGGCGCGGGCCTCGGCACCGGCGCGGCGGCCGGGCTGCGCGCGCTCGGCGCGGCCCGGCGCAGCCTGCGCTGCCAGCTGTTCGCCTCCGCCTGCTACGTGGGCGGCGGGCTCGGCGGGGCGGCGGCCGCCGGCACGGTCGGCTCGGCCTGGGGCGTCGCCGCCGCGACCGTCAGCGGCTCGGCCGTGTGGTGGCTGCAGCTGCGGTCCGCCCTGCGCGAGCACCACCACGACACCATCCGCGAAGTGAGGACGCCATGACCGCCCATCCCCGGTTGAGCATCGGCCTGCCCGTGTACAACGGCGAGGAGTACCTGGCCGAGTCGCTCGACGCCCTGCTCGGCCAGACCTACGAGGACTTCGAGCTGGTCGTCTCGGACAACGCCTCGACCGACGGGACCCAGGACCTGTGCCGCCGGTACGCCGCGAAGGACTCACGCGTCCGGTACCTGCGGCTGCCCCGGAACGTCGGCGCCACGCCGAACCACAACCACGTCCTCGCCGAGGCCCGCGGCGAGCTGTTCAAGTGGGCCTCGCACGACGACCTGTACGCCCGGGACCTGCTGCGGCGCTGTGTGGAGGCCCTGGACGAACGGCCGGACGTGATCCTGGCGCACTCCGGGCAGGCGGTCGTCGACGGCGACGGCAAGGTGAAGGTGCCCTACGAGTACGGGCTCGCCACCGACTCCCCGCACGCGCCGGAGCGCTTCCGCAGCCTGCTGTTCGAGCCGGGCGGCGACGACTTCTACGGGGTGATGCGGACCGACGTGCTGCGCCGGGTGAAGCCGATGGACAGCTACCACCACGCGGACCGCACCTACGTCGCCGAGATCACCCTGCACGGGCGCTTCCACCAGGTGCCGGAGCTGCTGTACTTCCGCCGCGACCACCCCAACCGCGCCGAGCGGGCGAACCCGTCCAAGCGCTCCCGGTGCGTCAACCTGGACCCGCGCCGGGCGGGTCCGCTGCACCCGACGCCCCGGCTGCTCGCCGAGTACGTGTGGGGCTTCGTCGCGGCGATCCGGCGGGCGCCGCTGTCCCCGGCCGACCGGCGGGCGTGCTACCGCCACGTGGCCGCCTGGATGACCAGCCGGGTCCGGCCGGGCGCCGGCGAACGGGTCGAGGACCGCGCCCCCGTCGACCCGGACCGGCTCACCGTCTCCGTCGACGCCCTGGTCGCCGGCCGTGAGGGGAGGCGGACATGAGGCCGACGCGCGCAACTCCCGTGCGTGTCGGGCTGTTCGGCCTGCTCGGCTCCGGCAACCTCGGCAACGACGGGTCGCTGGAGGCCGTGCTCGGATACCTGCGGACCGAGCACCCGGACGCGGTCGTCGACGCGCTGTGCGGCGGACCGCAGGTCGTCACGGCCCGCTACGGGATCCCCGCGACGCGGCTGCACTGGTACCGCGGGGAGTACCGCACCGCCTCACGTGCCGGCGCGGTCGCCGGCAAGGGGCTGGGCAAACTCGTCGACGCCGTGCGCACCGCCGCCTGGGTGCGCCGGCACGACGTGGTGATCGTGCCGGGCATGGGCGTCCTGGAGGCCACGCTGCCGCTGCGGCCGTGGGGCTTCCCGTACGCGCTGTTCCTGCTCTGCGCGAGCGGCCGGCTGTTCCGCGTCAGGGTCGCGCTGGTCGGCGTCGGCGCCGCCGCGATCGGCAACCGGGCGACCCGGGCCCTGGTGCGCCGGTCGGCGCGACTGGCCGCCTACCGGTCCTACCGGGACGCCCCGTCCCGCGACGCGATGCGGGCGATGGGCGTGGACACCGCGCGCGACGAGGTCCATCCCGACCTCGCGTTCGCCCTGCCGGCACCGCCGGCCGGCGTGCCCTCGGACGGCGACCCGAGCCCGCGGGGCCGCGTCTGCGTCGGCGTCATGGCCTTCCACGGCGGTGACGACGACCGCGCCCGCGCCGAGGAGATCCACCGGCGCTACCTCGACGGCACGATCGGTTTCGTCCGCGCGCTGGTCGAGGACGGCAGGCCGGTCCGGCTCCTCACCGGCGACGCGTGCGACGCGCCGGTGGTCGCGGCGATCCTCGACGCGGTGGACTCGCCGCTGGTCACCGCCGCCGAGACGGCCTCGCTGGCCGACCTGATGAAAGAGACCGCGGCTGCCGACACGGTGGTGGCGACCCGGTACCACAACCTGATCTGCGCGCTGAAGGCCGGCACCCCGACGCTCGCCCTCACCTATGCGGCGAAGAGCGAGGCGCTCATGGCCGACATGGGGCTGGGCGCGTACTGCCACCCGGCTCGCGAGGTCGACGCCGACCGGCTGCTGGAACAGTTCCGGACGCTGGAGAAGAGTTCGGCGGACCTGCGGCGCACCCTCGCCGAGCGGAACCTGGCCGCCACCCGGCGCCTGGAGCAGCAGTTCACCGCCCTGACGGCGGCCCTGTTCCCGGCGACCGCCAACGCGTTGGCCCCCACCCACACCCCCGGTGACGCCGACCCCTTGCGGGAGACCCCATGAAAGCGACCGAAGTCCCGGCGATCGCCGGCGCGTACCTGTTCGAGCCGACGCCGTACGCCGACGAACGCGGCTTCTTCTGCCGCACCTTCGACGCCGACGTGGTCCGCTCGGCGGGCCTCGACCCGGACGCCTTCGTCCAGGACAGCCTGTCCCGCTCGGTCCGGGGCGTGCTGCGCGGCCTGCACCTGCGCTCCGGCGCCGGCGAGGCCAAGCTGGTGCGGTGCTCCTACGGGAGGATCTTCGACGTCGTCGTGGACCTGCGCCCGGACTCGCCGACCTACCGCGACGTGGCCACCTTCGAGCTGTCCGGCGAGACCCAGACGACCCTGTACATCCCGGCGGGGTGCGCGCACGGCTTCCAGGCGCTGACCGGGACCGCCGACACCTCGTACCGGATCGACCGCCCGCACGACCCGGCCGAGGACGTGACGATCGCCCACGACGACCCGGAGCTCGCCATCCCCTGGCCGCTGCCGGTCACATCGATGTCCCAGCGGGACCGGGAGGCGCCCAGCCTCGCCGAGGTCCTGAAGCACCAAGAAAGTTGAGGTCGGCGTTGGACACGGAAGGCATCGCGGAGTTCCACCTGCCCCGGTCGCGACGGGCGAACGAGCGGCTGCACGCCCTGATCCCCGGGGGCGCGCACACCTACGCCAAGGGCGACGACCAGTACCCCGAGGACCTGGCCCCGGTCATCAGCCACGGCCGCGGCGCGCACGTGTGGGACGTCGACGGCAACCGCTACGTCGAGTACGGCTCCGGCCTGCGGTCGGTCAGCCTCGGGCACGCCCATCCCCGCGTGAACGAGGCGGTGCGACGGGAGCTCGACCGCGGGGCCAATTTCGTCCGGCCGTCCATCGTGGAGGTCGACGCGGCGGAACGCTTCCTGGCCACCGTGCCCACCGCCGAGATGGTGAAGTTCGCCAAGAACGGCTCCGACGCCACCACCGCCGCGGTGCGCCTGGCCCGCGCCGTCACCGGCCGCCCGCGGGTGGCCCTCTGCGCCGACCACCCGTTCTTCTCCACCGACGACTGGTTCATCGCCACCACACCGATGTCCGCCGGCATTCCGGCGCCGACCGACGAGCTCACCGTCGCCTTCCCCTACGGTGACCTGGCCGCCACGGAGGAACTGCTCGCCCGGCACCAGGACGAGGTCGCCTGTCTGATCCTCGAACCGGCCACCCACACCGAGCCGCCGCCCGGGTACCTCGCCGGGCTGCGCGAGCTCGCCGACCGGCACGGCTGCGTGCTGATCTTCGACGAGATGATCACCGGGCTGCGCTGGTCCGAGGCCGGCGCCCAGGGCCTGTACGGCGTCGTCCCCGACCTCTCCACGTTCGGCAAGGCGCTGGGCAACGGATTCGCCGTCTCGGCGCTGGCCGGTCGCCGCGATCTGATGGAGCGGGGCGGGCTGCGTCACCCCGACGAGCGGGTGTTCCTGCTGTCCACCACGCACGGCGCGGAGACGCACTCCCTGGCCGCCATGACGGCCGTGCTCGCCACCTACGTCGAAGAGGGCGTCACCGCGCGGCTGCACGCGCTCGGCGAACGGCTGGCGGCCGGTGTCCGCGACGCCGCGGCCGCCATGGGCGTCGGCGACCACGTCGTCGTGCGGGGCCGGGCCAGCAACCTGGTCTTCGCCACTCTCGACGAAGGCCTGCGGCCGTCGCAGGAGTACCGCACGCTGTTCCTGCGCCGGCTCCTGGCGGGCGGGGTGCTGGCCCCCTCGTTCGTGGTGAGCAGCGCGCTCGACGACGCGGACATCGAGCACACCGTCGACGTCGTGGCGCAGGCCTGTGCGGTGTACCGCAAAGCGCTGGACGCCGGCGACCCCACCCCCTGGCTGGGCGGCCGACCGGTGAAGCCCGTGTTCCGCCGCTTCGCTTGAGGCGAGGCGGGGCGAGGGGCGATGGGGGGCGATGGGGGGCGATCGAGGTGAGGCGACGCGAGATGACGTGACGTGACGCGGCGTCAGCGAGCCTCCGACCGACCGGCATCGGCCGTCCGGCCGGCCTTCCGGCTGGCCTTCCGGCTGGCCTTCTGGTCCGCCGCCCGGTCGACCAGCCACGCGGTCGCCGGCACCACCGCCAGCGCGGTGCACCAGCCGCCGAGGACGTCCGTCGGATAGTGCGCGCCCAGGGCGACCTGCGCCCACCCCATGGCGGCGCCGGCTGCCAGCGCGGCGCCGAGCACGAGTGACATGCCGGCCCCCCTGCCGAGGCCGAGCCGGCCGGTCGCGAACAGCGCCGCCGCCAGGGCGAGCGCGGTGGCGAAGGCGGTGTGCCCGCTCGGGTAGGACAGATTCCCGTCGCCGTGGATGGTGCGTCCCACCAAGTGCTTGAGCAGCGTCGCCGATCCCACGCCCGCGCCGGCGCCGGCCACGGTGAGCACGGCCGCACGAGGCCGCCGAAGCAGCAGGCAGCCCGTCACGGCGGCCCCGACCAGCAACACCGACCCCAGGGGCTCCCCCAGGAAGTCCAGGGCCAGGGCGACGTCCCGCCACGGCCCCCGCACGCTGTCCGCCGTCGGATCGACGACCCGCGTGTCCACCGGGCCGGGCTCACCGCGGCCGGCGTACAGCGCCCCGAGCACGACGACCACCAGCCCGGCGAGAACGGCGACGGGCCCGAGCGACGCACGCACCGCCGGGGGCAGCACCGCGCACCCCGTCCGCCCGGACACCGGCCCACCGCCTCCGGACGACACGGCCGTCGACTTCCCCTGTCGCCCACTCCCCACCTACTGCCCCCCCCCCCCGTCGCGTCGGACCGGCTCACGCGGGAGCCACGGCCACCCTAGCCAACGAGGTTCTCCCGGCGGCCGCCCTCGGACAGGAACGGACGACCGCGAACACTTCTCGACCGCGTGAGAGGACGGCGCGGAACGTCTGACCAGAGGCCGGCCTGGTTGACCGACTCCATGCGTCACCACCTCGCCGAACTCGCCCGGGAACGTTCCCGGTCGGCCGGCTCCGAGTCCGCGCTCCCCACGACGCCCGGCGCCCGCGCCGCCCTCTGCGAGCCCGTGCCACAGCCGCGTCCTCCCCGACGAGCAGCCCGCCCTGACATGCGGTCGTCTCAGCACCCCAGCGATCACCCTGCCCGTACCCCCGTCCTGCGGGACCCCGGGGAGCGGGAAGGGCGGTGGGTGTGGAGGACGAGCAGCGCCAGGGCGCCGGTCGCCGCGGACCAGGTGAGGGAGAGCAGGCCGTGGGACCAGGGGATGTGTGGGGTGAGGGCTGAGCTCAGCGCCAGTTGGTTCACGCCGTACAGAGGAAGGGCGGACACTCCTGTCACATCCATGAGCGTGTTGAAGACGGGGTTCTGCAGGCCGGTGTCGACCAGGCTGAGCATGACGATGAGGAAGAATCCCTCCAACTCACCCCGCACCAGAGAGCCGAGCAGAAGACCGATGCCGCCGTAGGCGAGGCCGGCACCTGCAAGGGCCACCACCAGAGGACCCGCGTGGCGTACGGGTAGGGAGATCCACAGCAGGATCGTGGTGTAGAGGGCCAGCGCGGCGGCGGTGAGGGCGACGGCGGCAAGCTTCGCCAGCAGCATCGGCAGCCGGGGGTAGCCGGCCAGCAGCAGACGGCGGTCCATCTGCCGGGACTGGAAGGTCTCGCTGAAGGTGATGAAGCCGGCGACCATGGTGACGGCGCCCAGCGCGCTGGCCACCTGGCCCACCTGGCTGGCCGGGGCGGAGACGGAGGTACTGAGGGCGTCCAGCCGGATGCGCACCACCTGGTCGGAGGTGCACAGGCGTGCAACGGCGATCCAGATGGGGATGAACGCGACCGCCAGGACCAGGGCCAGCCGGTTGCGCAGGTGGCCGAGCAGAGTGCAGCGCAGCAGTTCGGTGAACGCCGTCCAGGTGAGCCTCAACGGTCGGTCTCCTTGACGTGCAGACGGCCCTGGCGCAGATGAGCGATCGCGTCGAAGTGGTGCAGGTCGTGCAGGTCGTACAGGTCGTGCAGCAGGTGCGAAACCACGATGATCGACCGACCCTGATCACGCAGCTCGGCGGCCAGGGTCCAGAACCGCTGATGGGTGTCCCAGTCGAAGCCCTGGTAGGGCTCGTCCAGGACGAGCAACTGCGGATCGTGCATGAGAGCGATCAGCGGGTTCGGCTTCTGCCGCGTTCCGCCACTGAGCTCGCCGACCTGCTGACGACGGCGGCCGGTCGGCGCCAGCAGCTCCATCAGCTCCCCGACGCGCTCCAGCGTCGGCAGCCCGTAGGCCATCTGGAACAACCGCAGATGCTGTCCGACGGTGAACGCGTCGTTCAGTACCGCCCTCTGTGGGCAGTACCCCACCGCCCCGGTCCGTGTCACCGTTGCGCGATCGGGTGCGAGGTGTCCCACGGCGATCCGCAGCAGAGTGCTCTTGCCCGCCCCGTTCTCACCGACGACTCCCACCAGGGCCCCGGCGGGCACATCCAGGTCGACGTCGCGCAGAACCTGCCTGCCGCCGTATGCCTTGCAGACTCCGCTGGTCCGCAGCCGTGGCCGGTGGCGCGTCGTCACTGCCTGCACGTGACCCCCTTGAAAGATCGGACAGGTGTAGCGAGCCGGCCCGGAGCCCGCCGCGGAGGCCGGGCAGCGCTGGCTCATGTCCCCTGGCTTGTCCGGCCGATGGCCGCTCAGCTGCGCTCGGCCGGAGGATCCGGGCCCTGGGCGGCACCCGTGCGCGAGGCGGCGCGCTGCTGCCCGGTGTTCAACGAGGCCGTACCGCCGGTGTAACGGCGGCCACCCACTGCTCCGGCGAACAGTCGGCATCGCCACTCCAGAGGCTCGTGCCTTCCCGTCGAGCGTGACGTGAGCAGCGGTCTGCCGTTGTAGAGGCCGATGCCCCCGACACCACAGCCAGAATTCAGCGCTCCCACGATCGTGATCGGAGCCGGTCCCCACGGCCTGGCGGTCGCCGCGCTACTGCGCCGCTCCGGAGTACCGGCCGTGATCCTGGAACGGTCGGACCGAGTCGGCGCGAGCTGGGCGCAGCGGTACGACCATCTGAGGCTGCACACCACCCCTGGCACCTCGAGACTCCCCGGCCTGTCGGTGCCGCGGCAGGCGGGCCCGTGGGTGAGCCGGGACGACTACGTGCGATACCTGGAGCGATACGCCGCCCATCACCGACTCGACATCCGGGTGAGCACCCCGGTGCAGCGCATCGAGCGGTCCGAGCCCGCTTCGGGCGCCCGGTGGCTGGTCCGCACCCCCGACGGTCCGGTGCCCACGGGTGCCGTCGTGATGGCCACCGGCCGCTGTCACATCCCGAACCTTCCCCAGTGGCCCGGGCGTTCGACGTTCACCGGCACCCTGCTGCACTCGGTCCACTACCGCTCTCCGGCCCCCTACCGCGGACGGGACGTCCTGGTGGTGGGCGCCGGTAACAGCGGTACCGAGATCGCGAGTGTCCTGGCCGGGGCCGGAGCCGGGCGGGTACGGATCGCGGTGCGTACCCCTCCCAACATCCTGCCCCGCTCCAGCGCCCGCTGGCATGCGGTCGGCCGGCTGACGGAGGCCCTCCCACTGGCGTGGCGCGATCGCACCTCCCTGCTCACGCAGCGTCTCGCGGTGCCCGACCTGACCTCACGGGGACTGCCCCGGCCCTGCATCGGCCTGTACACCCGCAATGCCCGTGAAGGGGTCAACCCCGTGCTCGACCACGGCTTCGTGGACGCCGTCCGGTCCGGTCGGGTCGAGCCGGTCACGGCCGTCCAGGCGTTCGAGGGCCCCGAGGTGGTACTGGCCGACGGCACACGGCTGCGACCCGACACGGTCATCGCCGCCACCGGCTACCGTCCCGACCTGCACGACCTGGTCGGGTCCCTGGGCGTACTCGACGAGGCCGGGCATCCCCTCGCCGCAGGGGCACGGACCCATCCTGAAGCCCCGCGCCTGTACTTCGCCGGATTCACCAATCCCCTCACGGGTGTCCTTCGCCAGGCGGGCATCGAGGCGCGCGCCATCGCCCGCGCGTTCCGCCACGAGAAGGCGCGGACAACCCTCCCCGCCCCTCGGCTCGGCGACCGCACGGCCGACGCACTCGACGAAGGGCGCGCGTCGAGCTGACGGAGCTTCGGGAGCCCGGCCCGGGCACACCTCGACGCACCTGAGCATTCCAAGAAAACCGCAGGTCAGAACGCCTTGGAAGCCGGTTCGAGAATCACCACACGCTCCACATGCGACGTCATCGAAAAGATGCCGCCCTGGGCGAGTCACGGAAAAGCCCAGGTCGGAGCCGAGTTATCGACTCTCTGTCCCGGGCGCGGGCGCCCAGAGCGTCATGACCAGCCGTCCATCCCTCCTCTTCAGGCGGAAGAGGAGGGCACGAGCAGCTCACCTGCACGAGCCCGCGTGTGCGTTCGGCAGCGGCGGTCGCCAGCTCCTCGGCCTCCGCCGTGCCGTTGCCCAGCGGCCACTCGGAGAGCACCATTTTCCCTGCGGCCAGGGCGGATTGGATGATCTCCCGATGGTCCGGCACCTTCACGGTGACCACCACCAGGTCGACCCCGTCGGCCGCCGCCAGCTCTCCGGCCGTCCCGAAAAACTGCGCGACTCCGTACTTCTCCGAAGCCTGCCGTGCGGACTCGGCGCTGCTCGCCGAAAGTGCGCGCAGTTCGAAGCCGTCCAGCTGTTGCAGCGCGGGAAGGTGGGCCTGAGAAGCCCAGCCGCGCCTGGCGGAAAGACCGACGATGCCCACGCCAATGGGCGTCTGGTGGGGGGATGACAGGGTGAGACTCCTACACAGAGCGATAAACTGTTCGACCATGACGGGTCACCACGTCGGCCCCGTCCCTCCTCACAGGTAAAGTGCGCGGTTCAGGCGGACAAGGTATTCCGCGTCTGGTTGCCCGCCGGCCGCGAAGCGTTCCCGGACCACGGCGAGCCCGAGGTCGCGCCGCTTCGGTGATCGCGCCGCGTCGGCCGCCGCCAGTGCGACTGGCAGCTCCTGACGGGTGAGATCCGTGCAGTAGGCGGGGGCGCCGGGCTGCTGCCGCCACGATTGCGCGAGCGGCCCCGCATCAAAGGCGTCGAACCCGGTGTCCTCGACGAGTGCCATGGCCAGGTCACGCTCTCGCGCATTGTCGGCCGCGACGGGAAGCGCGATGCGGTCCGCGCTTCCCGCCGGCTTGTCCCTGCGCGCGAACGACTCGGCTCCGATCGAGTTCCACGCCTTGACGATGGGCCGGCCCAGCAGCTTGGCAGCCCACACGCTCTCGGCCTGGCCGGCCTCGATCGCGGCGATTCCGTTGTCCCGGTGCGGGTAGTAGTTCGACGTGTCGATGACAACCGTGTCAGCCGGCACTTTGGCGATCAATGGTGCGACCTGCGGAATGCGGGCGAAGGGAATGGAGAGGATCACGGCGTCGACGTCGTGAAACTCCTTGTCCGGAACGGAACCCCGGTATCGGTGACCGGGGTTCTTGGGGCTGCGGACCGGCCGCGGACGCGGTGGAGCGGGTGAGTAAGGGCGGCCTTGCCGTAGTGAGCACCGTTCTCGTGTTCGTCGTGTGTGTTCGCGGCGTGCCGGCGTTGCCGCTCTCGTGTCGTTGCGTGGACGAGAGCCGCGTCGGGTGACTCAGCGGTGGGCGGCGCGGTTCATCTCGACGACGTCGTCGACGGTGGGGTTGGCACCGAGGGCGGCGATGCGTTCCGGGAGGCTGTCGCGGATGGCCGCGTCCTTGACGCGGTCGGCCGCGGCCAGGGCCGCCGGCAGCTCGTCGAGGGTCAGTTCGGTGCAGTAGGCGGGGCTGTTCGGCTGCTGGCGCCAGGAGTCGGCCAGCGTGCCGGCGTCGTAGGGGTCGAAGCCGGTGTCGTCCACCAGGCTCATGGCCACCTTCCGCGCCTTGTCGGAGTCGCCGGCGACGGGGATGGCGAGGCGGCCGGGCGTTCCGGCCGGAACGCCCTTGGTCCGCTGGGTCTCTGCCAGCGCGGCGTTCCACGCCTTCACCACGGGGCGGCCGAGTAGCTCGGCGGTGTACACGCTCTCCACCTGGCCGTTGTCCACCGCCTCGATCGGCTCGCTGAGCATGCCGGGGTAGTAGTTCGAGGTGTCGATGACCACCGTCTCGTCGGGCACCGACGCGAACAGGTCCGCCAGCTGGCCCGCCACCCCGAACGGGATCGACAGGACGATGACGTCCCGGCCCTGGACGGCGTCGGCGAGGTCCGCCGCGCGGGCCCCGGACTCCAGCACCTCCGCCCGGACGGCCTCAGGGCCGCGGGCGTCGGCCACCTGGACGTCGTGACCGGCCGTGCTGAGTTTGGCGGCGAGGTTCCCGCCGATGGCACCGGCGCCTATGACAGTAATTTTCATGATTTGTCCCTTGGGGGTTGTGCTGCCCCCGTGGGCAGCGCGATGTGATGGCCGGGTGGAGGTGCCGCCTGGCGTTGCGGAGGCGGGGCAGGGGTGCGGTCTACGCCTGGGTGTCCTGCTGGCGGTAGCCGCTCGCGAGGAGCGTGCGGAGCCGGTCGAGGGATTCTTCCTCGGTGCCGGTGCCCTTGATCCAGGCAATGGAGCAGGCCGCGAGGAACAGGTCGTTGCCCCGCACCGACGCGCGCACGCGCCCCGCGAGCTGTGCGGCTCGCACGTACTGATCGGTGGCGGAGATGAGGATGTCGCAGGGAATCGTGAGCGGGCTGTCCGGCTCCTGCGCCCTGGCCGCGGCCATGAGCGGGTCAGGCAGCCCGCTGTAGGCGCTGAAGTAGTCCTCCATCGCCCGCAGCCACTGCTCCAGCGCCTCGGCGGGGTCGTCGAGCCGCTCGATGTCCGCCTGGCGGGCCACCAGCTCCTCGGAGCGCGTCTGCAACACGGCCGCCAGCAGTGCCTCCCGGGTGGGGAAGTGCCGGTACAGGGTGCCGGGCCCGACGCCCGCCTCCTTGGCCACCGCCTCGAGGGAGGTGCCGACCCCGTGCTGCAGGAAGTGACGCTGCGCTGTCTCCAGCAGGGCAGCGCGGTTGCGCTGGACGTCCGCGCGGGGCTTACGCCCCCGCTGCTCACCGGCGCTCATGCGCCCTCCTGTCTGCCGTGATCCTGCGGCCGCATCGAAACGGATGCTGCCTCCGTACTTAGTCGAGAGTAAAACGGAGGCGGCATCCGGTCAAACCGGCGGTCCGACCACGGAGCCCGGACAACGCAGGGGGCCGACATGTCTGGCCGTAGAGCGCAGGGCAAAAGCCATGCGGGCTGCCCCCGTACCAGCGTGCCGTTGTCCGGCCCCTCCCGCGCCGAGCCCGGCCCGTCTCCCGGCCCAGGACGTCAGGGGGTGAGCTGCTGGTGTCCGATGACGGAGAGGAGTTGGAGTTTGCTGTGGCTCTCCGTGCCGGGGCGGGTCGATCACCGACGCGCTGGGAGCCGTCACCACAGTCCGCTGCGACGCCATGGGCCAGCCCGTGCAGGTCATCGACCCTGCCGGCGGAACCACTCAGATTCAGCGCGACGCCCTCGGACAGGCAAGACGCGTCACCGACCCAACAGGCGGCGTCACCTGCCTCGAATGGGACCCCGACGGCAATCTGGTCCGCCGGGAGGCCCCGAACAGCACCACCGAGTCGTGGACCTACGACGGCGAGGGCAATCGCCTCACCCACACCGACCCGATCGGCGGGGTGCTCCGCTTCGAGTACACGCACTTCGACCTGGTGGCGGCCCGCACCCAGCCGAACGGAGGCCGGTACGAATTCGGGTACGACGCCGCCCTGCGGCTCACCCAGGTCACCAACCCGCAGGGCGCACGATGGACCTACGAGTACGACGCAGCCGGTCGCATGGTCTCGGAGACCGACTTCGACGGCTGCACCCTCATCTACCGCTACGACGCCGCCGGACAACTCATCTCCCGAACCAACTCGCTCGGACAGGTCATCTCCTTCGAGCGAGACCAACTCGGCCAGGTGATCCGGAAGGACGCCGCCGGCGAGATGACCACCTACGGCTACGACCGGGCCGGACGTCTGCTGCAAGCGTCCAGCCCGGACAGCGAACTCCTCTACTTGTACGACCGCCTGGGACGGGTCAAGTCCGAGCTGGTGGACGGCCGCGCCATGAGTTACGCGCACAACGCCGTGGGCCGCCGCACCCGCCGCATCACTCCCACCGGCCACGTGACCACCTACACGTACAACGCCAATGGCCGCCCCGAACGCCTGACCGCTGGAGGGTCCTCGGTCGTCTTCACCCATGATGCCGCGGGCCGTGAAACGGCTCGTGTCTTCGCGGACTTCGCCGACCCCCTCACCGTCACCTCGGCCTGGGACGAGGCCGGGCGGCTGTCCGCCAGTCACCTGACCGCCGGCGGCCGTACTCTCAACAGCCGTACCTACTCCTACCGCCCGGACGGCCACCTAAGCTCTAGCAGCGACCTCCTGTCGGGCACCCGCGTCTTCGACCTGGACGCGGTCGGGCAAGTCACCGCCGTCCGCGCTGAGGGTTGGACCGAGCGGTACGCCTACGACGCGAGCGGCAACCTCACCGAGGCGTCCTGGCCCGCTTCCCACCCTGGCAGCGAAGCCACCGGACCGCGGACTTACGCCGGCTCGGCGATCATTCGCGCCGGAGCCGTCCGCTTCGAGCACGACGCCATCGGCCGCATCACCCTGCGGCAGAAGACCCGTCTGTCCCGCAAACCCGACACCTGGCGCTACGAATGGGACGCCGAGAGCCGGCTCACCTCGGTGATCACCCCGGACGGCACCCGTTGGCGCTACCGCTACGACCCCCTAGGCCGCCGCGTCGCCAAACAGCGTCTGGCAGACGGCGAGAACGTGGCGGAGGAGATCCGGTTCGCCTGGGACGGCATGACCCTCTGCGAACAGACCGTTCACCGCCCCGACCTCCCGAACACAGTCGCCCTCACCTGGGACCATCGGTCCGGCGTTCCCCTCTCACAGACCGAGCGCATTCTCACGGCGGACACCCGTCAGGACGAGGTGGACCGGCGTTTCTTCGCCATCGCCACCGATCTCGTCGGGACCCCTACCGAGTTGATCGGCCAGGCGGGCGACATCGCCTGGCGCACCCGCGCCACCCTCTGGGGCGCCACCGCCTGGAGCAGTTCCAGCACGGCCTACACCCCGCTCCGCTTCCCCGGTCAGTACTACGACCCGGAAACCGGCCTGCACTACAACGTCTTCCGCCACTACGAACCTGAAACCGCGCGATACCTCACCCCCGACCCCCTCGGGCTCACTCCCGCGCCCAATCCCGCCACCTATGTCCACAACCCCCACACCTGGTCCGACCCCCTCGGGCTCAGCCCGTATCCGCGTGGCGAAAAAGGCAACCCGTTCGAGAACCGTGCGGATGCGGAAAAGGCCGCTTACGAGCTCGCCGGTGTGCGTTACGGCGAAGAGCCGATCGCCGAGTGGGTAGTCACCGGGGACAAGCAACTGAAGCACGTGCCGGATTATGTTTACTCACCCGACCCGGCACATTGGGGTAATTTCCGGCAATTCGAAACAGACAGCGGCTCGCGTGTCGTCGTCGAGCACACCCACGATCCGGCAGGCCCTCACTTCCATGCCGGCAAACCGAAGATTGATGACACCCGGAACCTAGTCAACTTCGGCTGGGACAACGCCAGGGTGCAGCGGCCCGACGGGAGTCTTGGCTATCCGGAGTCCATGGAGAGATATGCCAAGATAAACAAACCGGGTGGCGATCATCACCTGTTCTACAAAGGCGGCTGAATGCCGTGAGGGCCGACGAAAGGTCAGAGATCATGAACGACCGGCAGGAACCGGAGTGGCTGGACGCCCTTGGGCGCTGCAGGCTTGAGGTGACGGGGAAGGCGGCATCTGACGGCCCACCTGTGAACGCCGCCATCTATGCGGTCAGCGGATTCGAGGTGGAGCCGGTCACCGCGATCCCCGCCTCCTCCCCCCACGCCGCCGACGAACTGGACGAGGCGTGGCATCGCCATGCTGCACAAGTTTCGCTCTACGGCGAGGACGGAGAGTTCCTGATCCTCCCGCCCGTACCTGGCGGGAGCCAGGTCGGCTGGGTGCGGGTGAAAGACCCGGTCGGCAAGAACCTCCCGTCCCGTATCTGCGCGGCGACGGGTTCACCCGAGTTCCTTGCCGTTTCGGTTGACGGCCGCCACCTGTGTGCCACCTCGGTCGAAGAATCCGACTACTGGGTCGTAGTGCACGAATTCTGAGGTCCGATGGCGTGACGAGCCTCACTTCCGGTCGGTTTGAGTGATGCGTTCAGCCGGTGTGCTGGTCAGGGCCCGGTAGATCTACCGGTACGACTACAGGAATCAGGGACCGGCGGTCGGGTTCATCGACCCGGCATCGCAGAAGATGGTCGCTGCACGCCGATGGTAGAGCAGCCGGTCGCCCCGCCCCAGCCGTACTACGCGATTGGGCGTCTCCGCAGGCCTCTGAGATCGCACGGTTCTAGCGATGGACTGCGACCAAGGGGACCCTACTTCCCCCTCTGTCGAGTGGACCCGTCTCTCAGGGTTCACTGTGCCCTTCCTCGGCCCAGGTCCATGGCCCCGATGGCGAACCGTCCGGCTCCAGACCGCGCTCCCAGACCTGCCCCAACGAGAAGGCGGTCATCTCGTCCCCGAAGTCGGCAGCGCGCACCAAGAGCCGGACCGGCCTCTTCCCGGTTGCCCTCCCTCGCCTGCCGGTTCGCCAGCGCGATCAGGGCCTCGGCGTACCCCTGCGCGACCAGCCGCCAACGGATGCGCTCCCCCGCATCGCGATCGCCGGCTTCCTCACGACGGTCGGCGAGCGATGACAGCACCTCGGGGATACCGGCATCGGCTACCTGGCCTGCGAGTTCTTCGGCCTCGTCATGATCCGTCCGTACACAGAGAAGAGCCAGACGCAGCAGAGCATCACCGTGGCCCGCCTCCGCCGCCCGCCGCAGCAGGGGAAGGGCTGACTCGTCGTCCCCGGCCTTCTCGTACAACTCGGCAAGTTGCACGAGCGCCTGTCCGGAACCGGCTTCGACGGCCGTTTGCAGGACGGACACAGCACCGGCCGAGTTACCGGCTTTCTCCCGTGCTTCGGCGAGCCGGAGATAGCCGATGTGGTCGCTCGTGCTCGGCGATCCACCGGGCTCGTCGTTCGGCGCCACTCGGCTCGGTTGCGGTCTCCCTCGATCATCCGCAGGGCGGCCAGCTGAGCCAGTCCCTCGGTGTCGTTCGCCTCGACGGCCCGATTGACCAGGTGTTCGGCCTCGTCCTGGGCTCCAGCCTTGGCACGGGACCGAGCCAGCAGGATCATGGCCTCCGTGTCGCCGGCGTCCGCCGCCTGCCGGAGGTTGCGCTCCGCTCCCACCGTGTCGCCGGCACGCAGTCGGCTTTCACTCAGCCGGCGCAGACCGAACGTGCCGCCCTCGGCGGAGGCCAGCAGGGAGACCCGTTCAGCCTCGGCGAAATCGCCCGTGTGCTCGGGGATGAAGGCGAGAGTGTAGAGACCTCTGAAGTCGCCCCGGCTGGCAGCCTCGCACGCCATCCCCTCGGCGGCTTCCCGGTCCTTCGACCACAGCTGCCGCGCGCGCACCGACAAGGCCCTACCGCTGCCCTGCTCAGCGGCCCTGCGCCACAGGCGGCTGGCCCACCGGTTCCGCAGACGCGTGACCGGAGACCACCTCACTATCGATGTCCTGCGGTACCCGGACCCCTTGCTCGTCCGACGTCGACCACGGCACCCCCATCGAAGCCGCCTGCCGCATCGTCATTCTCGAAGACCAACTCGAAGAAGCCCAGCGCATCAACACCGCACACCGCCGAGCCGCCGAGCCGCCGAAGGCCCCGAACTGCCCGCAGCCTGAGGCAGAGCATGGTCATTTCCCTCTGGTGACAGGGTGTGCGGGCGTGTAGCGTTTGCGTCAGCTGTCATGGTTCGGAAGTTCCCCTTCGCCCACGTCCTCGGCGTGGGCGTTCTGCTGTGCTGTGCCGCAGGAACCAGGGCGATCACCTCCGCCTTCCGCACGTTGCGGGAGGCGTACATCGGCTGGAAGGCATGCGACATGGCTACGGGAACTGTGAAGTGGTTCAACGCGGAGAAGGGTTTCGGCTTCATTGCCCAGGACGGGGGCGGCCCGGACGTGTTCGCCCACTACTCCGCGATCAACTCCTCGGGCTTCCGTGAGCTCCAGGAGGGCCAACTGGTGACGTTCGACGTCACCCAGGGCCAGAAGGGCCCGCAGGCCGAGAACATCAACCTGGCCTGACCTGGCGGCACTGCCCGAGGGGGCGCGCTCACCGCGTCCGGTACTGCCGTCGCCCGTGAGGGCCGGGCGGTGCTGTCAGCCGGACGCGGGACCCCCAGTCTGGGTGGCGCCTGTCATGCACAGGATCCGGGGTCGCGCGGGCCATGGACTGTTGGTAACGACGGCTATTCGTGAGGGGTGAGTAGCCTCCTCCGCAGCATGCGTGAGACCGGCGTTCGTGCGCGGCCGTTCCTCTCGTAGCCTGTCGACGTGACCCGCCATACACCGCCGCGACCAGTGGACGTTGAGCAGCTATTTCCCGAGGTGGCGCCCCTCCGGAAAGAGACCGTGCGGCTCCACCCACGTATGGGTGAGCCGACGTGCCGAGACAGCTCGGTCGGAGGCCCGCTGCTGTGGCCGGCCCAGGAGGACTGGCCGTTGTGCCCCGAGCACGAGGGCTCGCCGATGGTGCCTTTCGTGCAGATCTACCGCACCAGCGTTCCTGACATCGTCCCGTTTCCCGAAGGGTGCGATCTACTCCAAGTTCTGTGGTGCCCACAGAAGCACAGCGGCCATCGCTGGATCGTTCCGCGCGTCCAATGGCGAAAGGCGAGCTCGGTCGGGAAGGTGCTGGAGACTCCTCCAACCCCGGCTGATGCGTGGGAGAACTACGTCCCGCGTCCTTGCGTGGTGCATCCAGAGCTGGTGACGGAGTACCCCTATTGGGATCTTCGTGACGACATGTGGGACGAGTTGGAGTTCCGATTCCTGGACCTGAACCAGGAGACGGGCTGGGACTACCAGAGCCACCTCTCCACCGCACCCGGGACGAAACTGGGTGGATACCCCGGCTGGTGCCAGGATCCGGAATGGCCGGGCTGCGTCGAATGCGGGAATCGAATGGAACACCTGCTGACGGTGGAGAGCACGGAAGCCGACGCCGTGTCCCGGCGTACCTGGACCCCGCTCGAAGAAGGACACACTGAGCCTTTTCAACTCGGCCTCGATCGGGTGACCGGCACGACGCCGCAGCCGTGGCACTGGCACATGAGTGTGCAGGCTGCGGCCACAGCCAACAGCAAGCCGCGTATCACTCCTGGCTGTGACTCCTGGAAAGGTTCATTGACTCCTTCTCGGGGGTCGAGCACTTTCGACGTGCGCCTAATGGCCCCGGAACAGGCCGGAGTTAGCGGCGCTATGGGGTGATTCCGCCCTTGTTCGGGTTGCCCTGCCTCCGGTAGCCTTCACCGGGTCTTTCAGGTGAACGGGGGGAATATGAGAGTCTGGTACTTCTTCTTTTCGGTGGGACTTGGGCTCATTGCGCTGCTTTGTTTCTTCGCTTGTTTCGCGCTCTTGGAGGGCTCGCGGTCCGACTCGACCTATCAGCGGAAGCCCGCGCTTGCCGCGCTGTGGGCGGTAGTCGGCGTGGCGTGCGTGGGGTTCGGCATCTACCTACTTTCGCTGTGACGCCTCGAGCTTTCGCCTCGGGGTTCGCCTCCGCTTCGACCTCTGAGCATTGTGCTGGCCGATGCTGTGCTTGTGCGCCGGCCTGATGGTCTGGCGAATAGCCCAAGGCTCTGCAGGCCACGCCGTCTACCCGGCTCTCATGGTCGTCATTTTCGGCAGCCTGCTGATCTTGAATCGGGCTAGAGCCGCATTTGCCGAAGTCGGTTGAGCAGGGCGGCCGTTGGGCGAGCCACCGCAGGATCATCAAGGGAATCCTGTACCGGCAGCGCACGGGGGGGCCGTGACGGGACAAGACGATCCATGAGCGCAGGAACGAAGTTGAGCGAGCGATCAACGCGCTGAAGAACTCCGGGGCCGTCGCGACGAGATACGACAAGCGCGCCTACGTCTTCCACGGCGGCACCGTAACCGTCGCCGCAATCCGACTCTGGCTCCGCGTCTGAACGAGCGGGCCGCCGGTGCGGTTTATCCGGCGTGCTCGGCGGCACGCGCTGCGGACATCCCTCGGATGACTTCCAGAGTGTTCTGCACGACGTGCAGGGTGCTGACACGCATGCGCTCGGCGGCCTCGCTGTCGTGGTCTGCCCCGGCTGCCTGGCCATGGAACAGGACCTCGTTGGCGAAGGTCAGGGTCAGGCCGCCGGACTCATCCTCACCAATCTCGTTGTGAATCACCCACGTAGCGCGGTCGTCCCGGCGGTGGAAACTGACACGCTGACCTTCCTGGAAGGAGACATCCTCGCGGATCCGTTCACCGCGTACCACTACCTCGCGCACCAAGCCGTCCTGCCTGTGCTCCAGTACGGTGCACTCTGACATTCCGACAACGAACGGGACAGCGTTCTCCGCTTTGCTGCGAAGACCAGCCCACACCTCGTCACGGTCAAGCACGTACTGACCAGCCTGAGACTGATCGTTGACGGGCTGAGTGACCTCGACGTGAATCACGACGGCTCCCATGACGTGGTAGATCGAACAGCGACTATCGCGTCAACTGCCGTGGAAGAAGGTCCATTCCACCCGACCAACTGCAGAACGCGCCCGGTTCCGGACTGTAAAAGGTTCGGCCCTGTCTCGCATCCGGTGGTGACGGAGCGTGCTGTTATCCGAGGAGGATGCGGTGGCGGAGCAGGGTGAAGCCTGCTCGTCCGTGCATCTGGCGTGCGATCCGTTTGGTCTTGG
>NZ_JBHVYK010000086.1:0-32362 GCF_042880855.1 Streptomyces sp. NPDC058291 | reverse complement strand
GGGTGCACACCAGATACAGCCGCAAGCCCCAGAAGAACCGGGAGTGGCTGGCGCAGTACCCGTATCCGGCCCAGTCGGCCAGGTCCGACCGCTTCACCGTGGGCCGCGAGCGTCCGCACTCGACGGGGGTGGAGTCGATGATCCAGTGGTTGTCGAACCAACAGCCGTCTGCGCCCCCAGCCGGAGCCGGACGAACCCGGGCCGGGACTGCAGCGCGTGGAGTGGATCCCGGCGCAGATGACCGCGCTGCGCCTGTTCGTCGCCCTCACGGGCCGGCTGCGGGTGCCGCCTGCCGAGGGGCTCGCGGAGCGGGTGCGCGGGGCCCGGCGGGAGGCGGGCACGAACCGGCATGTGGTGTATCTGTCGCAGGAGCAGATGACATCGGTGGCCTATGGGTTCTGGCTGCACAAGATGTCCGGCTCCGCGTTCGAGGCCAACCGCTTCGCCCGCGACTATGGCATCGCCCACCCCACTGCTGCGGCCGCCGAGCCCGCTGCCCGGCCAGGCAGCGCAGAGGGGCTCCGGATCTGTACGTGCGGCCCTTGGGCCTTGTAGAGGTGGCCGGATATGGGCGGTTCGAACCCAAAATGCGATGCGCATGCATAAGATCAATGCCACGCTCACGCCATGAGGAAGATCATTCCGATTAGTGTCACTGCCCTGACCGCCGCAGCTCTCCTGGCTGGTACAGCCCTGCCCGCGCAGGCCAGGCCCGCCCCCGTGGTACCCCACCCCTGGGACAAGAGGGTCAAATGCACGTCTACAGATAAAGACGGCCGTAAGATCGTCACTCGGTACGGCAACGCCGACTTCGGTTGGAACCACTTCACCCACCGGCACAACATCAAGAAGTGCTCGATCCTCGACGCGGCACTGAGAGACAAGGTCGACCGGGACAACGGTCACGGACGCCTGGAGTACGACGGCGTCGCCATCAGGACCGGCGGGCACCCGGCGCAGGCTAAGTTCGTGGTAATCGTTCAGTACACGCGCAAGACAACGGACCAGAAGTACGACGCCGGCCGGGGACAGAAGATCGGCGTCATCAACGCCTTCTGCCGCAACCAGCCGCACAACAAGTGTCCCGCATGGATGAACCAGTGATCGACTCTGAAGACCGTGAGCAGCAGGCGGCGGTCAGCCGCCTGCTGCTGTACTACCTCAACAGCCCTGTGGCCGAGGGATGCCGGCTTCGCGGAGTGCTGCCCGCCCTCGGCGCCGTCCGGGTTGCCGTCCATGCCGGAGACGACGAGGACGCCACCACCTTCCTGTACGAGATCCCTCACGACACCGTCGCTCCGTACGACATTCCGGGCCTCCTGCGCTCGGTGCTGGCGGGCACCCAGCTCTACGGGACGAGCGACATCAGCGAAGCCATGGGAATGACCGTCATCCGACTCCACCCCGAGGAGCTCACCCCGGACCCGGAAGACGAGTACGGCCAGACCCTCACCGTCGTACGCGCCTTGTCCGACCCCGGCGACGAGGAAAACCCCTTTCTGATCGGGTTCCTGATGCTGGGCCACAACCTGTTGCGCCTATACGTGCAGCGCCCCGACCGCCCAGGCACCATCGGCGTCGATGTTCGCCTGACCCATACGACCACCGCCCTGATCGCCGCCCTTCCCAGTCTCCTCGAGGAAGCACAGCACCAGAAGCCGACCGGGGACGACCCACACTGCGATCTCCTCGTGGACCTGACCAACTGCTAGAACAACCCGCTTCCCGGTCGAACTGCCCCGCGCCCGCCGCGACGCCCACCCCGCTCGCCGCAGCCAGCTTGCCAGGCAAGGGCAGAGGCGCTGTGTATAGCGCTGCAGCCGGTGAATGCGAGCGCCAGAAGCAGGAGCATCTGCGCCAGAAGTAGCAAGCCGAGAAGGCCGCGTCACACGGCCGACGGCTGGCTATCGTGCCTCCGCGCCTAACCCTCATAAGCCGCGGCGAGCAGCGCCGGTTGGGAGTCTCCCGGCTAACCCGCCCGGTGTGCGAGGTTGCCGGCAGGGCAGCATCTGCTTAGCTATCGCCTGCCCGTGAGCGGTCGTCATGTGCTCCACCACCCGTGTCGCTGGGCCGGCCCTGCTGGCCTGCCTGTTCCTGTCGGCCTGCAGCACGGCCGCCTGACCGGACTGGCGCTGAAGGGGAGGATCGGGGCGACGCCGACCAGGTCGCGCAGCAGATCAGCCTCGACACGCCCGAAAGGCCCGACTGGTCGCCGAAGTGGCCGTCGGCCGCGTCCGCGAAAAGTCCGGACTCCCGTCATTGGCCGGCCACCGTCTTCCCACGCGCCTCGTAACCCGACCCCTCCCTGCTCTCTCGGCCACCGGGTGCGCGCGGCGCCGGGTTCGATTCGGGCCCCGCCGTCGACTTCGCGCCCGACGAGGTGACCGAGTGGTACCTAATTCAGGTGTGGCCCGCCCCCGCCGCTCCGGCGACGGTCCTCAGCCAAACTGACGCCTACGGCGCATCAGTACGCGGCGGTCATTGAGAGACTGGCCCGTCTGCCCGCCCACTGCAGACAAGCGCAGGCTTGACGCGCGGTCGTCATGGGCGACGACCGCATGCGCCGCCCTTCTCGCGCCGATCCTGAGCGTGTTGCGGTGGCTGGTGGATCAATTGCCGAGGGCGTTGCGCAGGCCGTCGCGGCAGTCGAAGCCGGCTGTCCCGGTGCTGGTAGGTGGGCTGGATGGTTCAGCGGTACCAGTATTTGACGCCTCGGTGGTGGGAGCAGGTGCCGCGGAAGTGGGCGCTGTAGGAGTAGGTGCCGTCTTTGCATTTGGCCGTCGCGCCGCGGGGGTGGGGGGAGTTCGCCTTGCACACGCCGGTGGTGTGCCGGGCGCATGAGGCGGCCGCGGCGTCGGTGGCGGCAGCCATCGGTACCAGCCAGGGCGCCTGCCATGAGCGCCGCGGTCACGGCGCTGCGCACGGTGGTCAGCATCAAGGTCTCCTTCGGTCGAGAAGATGCGATCATGCGCCGTCGGCCGGTTGCCAGGTGGGCTGTCTGGCCTGCGGTGACCTGGGTGTGACAGTCGTGGCCGAACGGTCGCGGCATGTTCGACCAAGGCGAAGGTGCGTGCGGGTGTGCGGGCGGTGCGATGTGAGCAGGTCGGTGACTTTGGTGGGCGGGGATGCGTCGGTCGGGCAGCATCGCTCCGGCGGCGTTCGCCGCCCGGCCCACCGCCCGACGAAGGGAACCTTCATGACGTACAGCAGCGACACACCTCCACCGCGAGGTCTGTGAGGGCGCCCTGAGGGGGGGACCGCCTCCTAGTGTGGTGCGCGGTCCACCGTGCAGCTGCTGTCAGACCCACCCGACAACATGGCTCGTGAAGCTCGAGAACCGGTTCATCGACGTGGAGTTGATCCCCCCGGACACTGCCGACCGGCCGCACACTTCCTTCCAGGTCGGCCCGGCCATGCGGTCGTCGTCGTACAGCTTCCATGTGCCATCCGGCGGTTCCGTCGCGCGTGTCTGCACGCTCGCGTCACCGGAGGAGACCGGGACCCGGCGCGTTCATCGATGCCACGGGCGGCACGCTGCTCGGCTGACCGGACGGTCGTGGTGTAGCACAGTGATCCACCGCCCTGCTGGGGTTCGGTGAAAAGTCTCCGGGCCTGCTTCGGCGCCGGTTACGGTCCGGTTCGTGCCGGTGCGATTTCTGAGCGATGAACAGGCCGAGACGTACAGGGCGTTCGCCGAAGGGCCGACGACGCCCGGGCCGGCGTGGCGCTCCTTCCTGGGCGACGCGGCCCGGGATCCCGAAGTCGGCTCATGGCCACCCGGCCGCTGGGCGCGGGGGCCGTCATCGGCGTCCGCGCAGTTCCCGCATGCATGCCGCGATGGCGTGCAGGATGCCGGCGCGGTCCTCGGAAGCGGTGTCCTTCAGTGCCAGGCAGGTGATGGTCACCAGGGCGATCACGAGGATCGTGAGCCCGGCCAGGGGCACGGTCGCCCACCAGATGTCCATGTGCCAGTCCTTCCCGAAGCAGCCTCGGCCTCCCCGGACGGGGCGGCCACGAGCAGGTTCTCCAGAGCCCTCGGGGCCGGCCATGGATATCGGAGCGTCGGATTTCCGGCCCCAGGCTGCCAGGGCACATTCCTGGGCGTCGGATCGGCCCGGACCGGATCAGCACTCGAGTGGAGGGGCTGGAAGTGAGTGCGGGGATAGAGCACGCAGGACGCCAGGCACTGGCGCGGGAGCTCCGACGGCTCGACGAAGCGTTGGACGAGTTGGGGAAGACACAGACAGCGGCGATCGCGGAGGCCAACAAGCGCCGCAAAAGCCACAAACCTCAGTTCATGTCGACGGTCAACGGCTGGTTCCCCAAGAAGGAGGGCAAAAGAAAGCCCAGCGTGCCGCCCGACTTCGAAGATCTGTGGTCCGTGGTCGCCGTGATACTCGAGTGGACCACCGGGAAGGACAAGCAGTACCTGGAGGGCACGGAACGCCCTCGCTGGAAAGAGCTCCATGAGGATGCCCGCCGCGGGACGATCATGGACGAGGAGGTGCGCGGCTACCTTGCAGCTGCCCGGAAGGCCGCCGACAAGCACCCGTATCCGGACGATTCCGCACCGTCTTCCCTGTCCACCGTCTACGTGCACCAGCGCAGCCGCCCTGCGGCCCGGGACGGGCATGCTGCGCCCGGTGACGGCTCTGCCATCGGCGCAAGCGGCACCGGCGGCGCCGTTCCCACCGAGCCGGCCGAAGCGGTCTTCGTGAAGGCCGAGCCGATGTGCGTGCTCATCGCCGGTCCCGGAACCGGCAAGTCCACGCTGCTGCGCGCGCGGCTGCGCGACACGGCTGGTGAACTGCTCGACGACACGCACAAACCCGGGAAATTCGGTCCGGCCGTTCCGGTACGGGTGAGCGCACACGACCTCGTCGGAGAGGACAGGCACGTACCCGACGTGCTCGCCGAGACCACCGGAAGGCTCAGCGAGTTCGGGCGGCTCCCCACACTGACCCCGGACCGGTTCCTCAAGCGGCCCTGGACCGGGGCGCACTGGCAGCTTCTCGTCGACGACCTCGACGAGCTCCCCAACGCGCACATGCGACGAGCCGTGCTGGAGAAGCTGGCCAACGCCGTGGGGTCGCACCGCGCGACCTGGTCGCGGTGCAGGACGTCGAGCACACCGAGCGCCCTGGCCGCGCCGCACGACTACCCCCAGCCGTTGTACCGGTGCGTCGTGGCGACCCGCCCGCTGGCCGAGGGCGAACTCGACGTCCTCGACGACGCCCTCGGGTTCAAGGCGCCGCACTATGAACTGCAGCCGTTCACATCCCACGACGTGCACGCCTACCTGGAAAGGTACTTCCGTACCCGCTGGCCGCAAGAAGAAGCCACCCACCGCGCCCGCCACTTCGCCGGCGCGCTCCGGAATGCCTCCCTGGACGAACTGGCCCGTACCCCGCTGATGGCCTTCATGCTGTGCCGGCTCTACCTCGCCAAGCCAGAACGCCCGCTGCCCAACGGCCGCGCCGCGGTGTACGAAGAATTCACCAACCTGCTGTACGACAACAACGAGAGCAAGCACGTCGCGGAAAGCCACGAAGAATCCATCACGCGGCTCGTGGAAAGCGTCCAGAGTCCGCGGGCGCGCAAGGAAGCCGAAGCCGCCGCACGGAATGTCCACGAAAAGCTGCCCGAGTTGATCCGTCACGTGGCCCACCGGAGGCTTTCGGACCACAGGACCCCGGTCATCGAGGCACTGGCCTCACACGAAGCCGTGCAGCGTCCCGGAAAGATCCGCCAAGAGCGGTGGGAGGCCTTCCTGGAGAACCTTCTCCGGCACACCGGACTGCTGGTCCACCGTGCCGACGGCCTCGGCTTCCCGCACCAGACATTCCTCGAGTACCACGCCGCGGCGGAGATCAAGCACCGGCTGACCGTCGAGCGCAGTCTGACCGGGGATGCCCTCGTCCACCAGGTGTACGGCGAGCACTGGGCGGACCCCACCTGGCACGAAACACTCGTGCTCGTTGCGGGAATGGTCGAACCAGGCCTCGCCAGCCAGATCGTCGACCACCTCCTCGCGGCCGATCCGCTGTGGTTCATCCGCCGGCCGGGGTCGTCCTCGGGCGAGACGCCCCAGCACATCGTGCTCGCTGCCAGGTGCCTCGGCGAGGTCCGTGACCCGGGCGGGCTGAGCGCCCAGTGTTCCGCCGTCGTCAATGCGGTGATCGATCTGATCGAGCACATGATCGAGGAGAGGGCGTTCCCCGGTTCCCCGGTCCACCGCGCGGTCGCGGAGACGCTGCCGCCTGTGCTCGGCCGGATCGGCGCGGACAACTCCGCCATCCGCCGGCGGTACCACGACTGGTACCTGGCGCACGGCCAGTTCCTGAGCGTCACGAGGGAGGGCGAGAACTTCGCCTGGTCCGAGGTACCGCCGGCCGCGCGGGTCGGTGCCGCGCTGCTGCGCGACGACGGCGAGTTCCGCGAGAAGCTGGTCAGTCGGGCAGTCTTCGGCCCCGGTCACGCCAGCAGGGGGGAGGCACTGCTCGCGCTCATCCAGGAATGGCCCGACGATCCGCAGGTCGCGAGCCTGCTGCGGGAGTTCGCCGAGACGGACCCCGATGGAGACGTCAGGAGAGGCTCGGTCCAGCTGCTCGCGACGACCCGCCACGAGGACCAGTCCACCAGGGAGTGGCTGCAGACATGCGTCACCGACCACGACCCGCACCTGCGGCAAGGGGCGCTGGCCGCGCTCGCCGAAGGCTGGCGTGAGCCTGAGACGTTCGCCCTGCTACGCACACTGGCGGCCGACGACCCCGACGACTCGGTCCGCCTCGCCGCGGTGAAATCCATCGCGAGCGGCTGGCCGCGCGACCCGAAGGCTGCGGCCGTGGTACGCGACCGCGCCGCCCACGATCAGGACCCGCACCTGCGGTACAGAGTGTTCGACATCCTCGTCGAGGGCTGGTCCGACGATGCGCAGACCGTGGCGCTGCTGCGTTCGGTCGCCGCCGACGCTGGCAGCGAGCGATGGGTGCGGGAGGCGGCGAAACGGGCGCTCGCCCGCGCCGAGGCCCCGCCAGCCGACCCTCCCCTGGCCCGGCCGGCGCCTCCGCCCGCTGCGGAGGATCCGCGGCGGGCCGTGCTGAAGCCCCTCGTCGTCGACCGGCGCACCGATGCGAACACCCCCCTGCTGCTGCGCGAGCAGGTTGAGGCCCACCCCGACGACAAGGTCCGGGTGGCCGCGGTGTGGGTACTGGCCACGGGATGGTACAGCGATCCGCGAACGCTGCCGTGGCTGTGCGAGTTCGCCACCTCCGGCGCGAGCGGGCCGGTGCGGCTGGCGGCACTGCGGGCCGTCGGCTTCGGCCGGCCCGGCCATCCCGACGCCGGGGCGCTGCTACGCGGCGTCGCCGCGGGCAGGGGCCAGTCGCAAGTCCGCGAGGTGGCCGTCGTCGCCCTCGCCGCCGGATGGCGCAACGACCCGGCAACCGAACCGCTGCTTCGCAGACTCGCAGTTGACGACGACGCCGAGTACGTACGCGCTGCGGCGGTACGGACCCTGGGAGCCGGCTGGCACCACCCCGGCACCGTCGCGCTGTTGCACGACAGGGCCGAGCACGACCCCGAACGCGACGTGCGCTGCACCGCCGTCCGGATGCTCGTCGCGAACTCTCGCACTCCGCAGACCGCCGTCCTGCTTCGCCGGCTCGCCCTCGACGACCCCGACGAACGCCTGCGCGCCGCCGCCGTTCACGACCTGGCGGCGGGCTGGCACGACCCGGAGACCGGCGAGCTGCTCCGGCAGATCGTCACCAGTCAAACCAGCTGGATCAGCCGCGGCGCGGCGATCCGAGCACTGGCCGGCGGCTGGCGTGACGACCCCGTGACCGAGGAACTGCTACGCGAGCGGGCCGCCGACGCATCCGACCCGGGCCTGCAGCATACGGCCGTGATGGCACTCGCCGACCGCTGGCCGTACGACCCGCGGATCCAGGAACTCGCCGAAAGCCTCTCCGACTAGGGCCTGTCCGGGCGATCTCCGTAACGCGGTCAACGGGCCTGGCCACCTCAATCCGGGGCGTCGAGCAGAGCCCGACGCCAGGCAGCGGCGTTGTCAGTCCCCGCCGCTATCGTTCGCGCGTTCACGATCATCAGGGAGGGGTGGCTCGATGGGTGCCAGCGGATGGGACTACGTCACCAGGTACGACGGTGGTGTAGAGGCGGCCTTGGCGACACTGCAGGCCAGGGTATTCCAGGAGGAGTACGGCAGTGATGGCCGATACCGAAGTACTACGAGGACGAGGAGTTCATGGGGGCCGAAGGCACCCATACGATCCTCGACATCGACAGGGTTGTTGCCACAGATGCCCCGCCGACGAGGTCCGGTATCGCCGACTACGGCGCCCTGCGCCCGCTGGCTCTCAACCGCGTGATGCACTAGTTCGGCACAAGCCGACCTTCGGTCGAGCAGTATGAGGAAGTCGCCGCTGCTGCCAATGAGGCTGTGAGCCATGAGGAGCACGAGCAAAGCCTGCTCGGCGAGTGTCAGATGCGGTGGACCGGTTACTACATCGTCCTCTACTCCGGCGACAGGCCGACTCACCTGGGAATCTTCGGATTCTCAGGAGACTAGGACCGATCCGGCAGAGCATGCGACTGACTCTTGCTGCTGATCGTTCTTATGGACATGGGGCGGGGCGACCTGACGTATGCCGAGTGGGAACGGCTGCGGCCGTGCCTGCCAGTCAGCAACGGGCGTTGCGGCAGGTGGCGGGATCACCGGCAGGTGATCGACGGGACTCTGCACCGGGTGCGAACCGGAGTTCAGTGGCTGACCTGCCCGAACGGTTCGGTCCGTGGAAGACGGTCTACGAACGCCACCTTTTGTAGTCGGCCGACGGCACCTGGGAACGGCTGCTCCAGCAGGTGCAGGCCACAGCCGACGCGGCCGGTTACTGACCTTTTCGGGTTGCCTTCGGGTGGTGACGTTGGGTGATCCCTGCGGTATGCCGGTGCTATGCGGTACGCGGATGGTGGGGGCCTGACTGCTGAGCGGCGGGCTGCGCGTGAAGGGATCCGGCTGGAGGCCGGGCGGAGGTTCGCACGAGGTGACAGGACTTCGGTCATCGCCAAGGACCTGCGGGTGAGCGAGCGTTCGGTGGAGCAGTGGCGCCGCAACTGGCGTGAGGGCGGCATGGAGGGTCTGAAGTCGAAGGGACCCGCGAAACTGCCGAAGCTGTCGGACGAGCGGTTCGCCGTGCTGGAAAAGGAGCTGGCCAAAGGCCCGGCCGCGCATGGCTGGGAAGATCAGCGGTGGACTCTGGAACGTGTCAGAACGCTGGTCGGCCGCCAGTTCGAGGTCAGTTGCTCGATCGCGGGAGTGTGGCGGCTCCTGCACCGCCACGGCTGGTCCTGGCAGAGCCCGGCCCGCCGTGCGCTGGAACGTGACGAGCACGCGGTCGAGCTCTGGAAGAAGGACGTGTGGCCGCAGGTGGAAGCACCGCGGCGGCGCTCGGGGCCTGGATCGTCTTCGAGGACGAGGCCGGGTTCGCGATGACGCCGCCACGCGCCCGCACCTGGGGCCGGCGCGGACAGACTCCCGTGGTGAGAGTGCGAGGCCGGTCCCGGCGGCGGATCTCGATCGCCGCGATGTGCTGCTACCGGCCCGGCGAGAGGTCCCGGATGATCTACCGGCCCCGCTTCCACTCCTTGCTGAAAGGCGCACGCAAGAGCTTCGCCTGGCAGGACTACCGCGACCTCCTGGTCCGCGCGCACCTGCAGCTCGGCGCCCCGATCATCGTCGTCTGGGACAATCTCAACACCCATCGCACCGCTGGCCTGCGTGACTACGCCGCAGGCCACGACTGGCTCACGATCGTCCAGCTCCCCTCCTACAGCCCCGACTTGAACCCGGTGGAAGGGGTCTGGTCCCTGTTACGGCGAGGCCCGATGGCCAACACCGCATTCACCGACCCTGACCACCTCACCCGCACCCTCCGCCGCGGCCTCGCCCACATCCAGCGCCACCCGGAACTCATCGACGGCTGCCTCACCGAAACCGGTCTGACCCGCAACCCCGGCACCCGAAGCTAATCCGACAAGGTCAGTAGGTGGAGAAGCTGCCCAAGGTCGTGGACGACCTCGGGTCCGTGTGAGCCACCCTCAGATGCGCCCGGCCAGCGCGGCAGGGGCTCCCCGGCGAGGTCGTTCAGGCAGACTCGGGTACGGCCCGCGAGGCGATGCGAACTCGGTATCAGGAGAAGTTGAGTCTCGGTCAGGAGGTCCTGGGTGTCCAGGCCGGTGAGGTCGTGGTGGGGGCGGTGAAGCAGGGCGGCGTCGGCACGGCCCTCCCGCAGGAGGATCTCACGCTCGCCGAAGCTGCACACCAGCTCGACCAGCAGGGCACCCGGCTCAGCCTGATAGGCGTCGAGGATCTCGGGCAGCAGGCCACCGTCGCCGCCCGGCTTGATGACCAGGACCAGACGCGGGTCGGCGCGGCCAGCCCGCCGGGTGCGGCGCGCCGCGGCCGACGCGGCGTCGAGCACCGTACGGCTCTCGCGGAGCAGGACAGCCCCCGCCTCGGTCAGTGCGACCCGGCGACTGCCACGTTCCAACAGGGCTACGCCCAGCCGTCGTTCGAGCTGCTGAATGGCGCGGGAGAGCGGCGGTTGGGTCATCCCTAGCCGGGCGGCCGCCCGACCGAAGTGCAGTTCTTCGGCGACAGCGGTGAAGTAGACGAGCTTGCGGTCTTTCCATACCCGCACGCGATCGGTGTTGGAACTCCCGGCCGCCCCCGTGGTGGGCTGAACGCATGACAGAAACCACGACTGCCCTGGTCACCGGTGCCAACAAGGGCATCGGGCGCGAGGTCGCAGCCGCGTCCAAGGCGTCTTCGATGCGCTCGGGCACATGCTCCTTGGGGGCCTCGTTCGCGATCAGCGCGATGGCCTGCTCGACCAGCACCCGGCGCGGAGTTGCTGTTCCAGGTTCTGACCGAGCGGGAGGAGAAGAACAGCGTCGCCATCGCCTCGAACGAGTCGTTCGGCGGGTGGACGAAAACCTTTACCGACCCGCGGCTCTGCGCGGCCATCGTGGACCGGCTCACCTTCGGCGGCAACATCATCGAGACCGGCAGTGACTCCTACCGCCTCGCCAGCATCAGGGCCGCCCAAGCTCAGAACACTGCCGCAGGCTGACCAGCACCGGCCCCTCCCCGATGGATGTCGCGATCGCGACCACAGAGAGACCAGGTTTCCCTCAGCGGTTTGCGACCACTTCCAAGGTGATCTTTAGACGGCGACCCGTCATGCCCTTGGCTTTTGTGATGCCGAACGCGTATCTGTCTATCGTGGCGGTGGCGTCGGCCGTGATCTGCCTGTCTTCGCAGGCAACGGAATTGATCGTGACGAGAACCGGCTGCGATACTCCGCAGACAGTCATCTCTCCTTGCAGTGAGGCATCCTGGGCGGATCTTCCCAGGCTCTGGCTCCGGAAGGCGATCTCGGGATGTCGTGCCACGTCCAGGTAGTCGGAGGACCTGACGTGATCGTCGCGCTGCTGATTGCCGGACTCGAAGCTGGCCGCGTCCATCGCGACTTCCACCGACGATTCTTCCGGCGACTCAGCAACGGTAATCCGGCCATGACTGATAGTGAACGTCCCACGGACCGGGAGCAGCCCGAACACGGCCCGCGTGTCGAAACGGACCGTCGATGCCACTGGATCGATCTCGTAGGTGCCTGCTGCTGGTACGGACTGCTCTGCAGTGCCTGGTATCGCCATGAGCGCGTAGCCTCCGCGTGCTGAAGATCCTCTTGGATGGATCAGCCTCTCGCACACTGCGGTGGCTGCACCAGTCCCCTTTCGATCACCGAAGGTGCACCCCAACGTCGGCCCCCCCCCGCCGGGAGTCGAGTGAGGGGCCACGGCTCATCGCACTCCTAAGGGGGTGGCAAAGCGAACAAGTACCCAGCGTTGTCACTTCTCATCGACATCTTCGGGCTGTCTGATCGCCAAGTGCTGCCCGAAACCATCGTTACTGACTTCGGCTCGTCAGGGTGATATTTCCTGAAGTCCCTGCTGGGCTTGGGGTAGTGGCTGTATTCCGTGGTGTGTGAGGTATGCGGATGGGGGCGGGCTGACTCCTGTGGGACGTCAGCGCCGGGAGACGGTACGGATGCAGGCGGCTGAGCTGTTCGAACAGAAGATCAAGCCGCTGGAGGTCGCACGGCGCCTGCGGGTGAGCCCGAAGTCGGCCTACCAGTGGCACCAGTTGTGGCGGGACGGCGGCGTGCAGGCTCTGGCCTCCCGTGGCCCGAGCGGATCGCGATGCCGCCTGTGTCCGCGCTGTCTGCAGAAGCTGGCCGCGTACCTCGATGAGGGACCTGCCGCGCACGGCTGGGTGGAGGACCAGGTGTGGACCGCGGCGCGGGTGGCCACGCTGATCGGCAGGAAGTTCCACGTCTCCTACAGCGTCTCCGGCGCGACAAGGCTGATGCACCGGCTCGGCTTCAGCCCGCAGGTCCCCACGCGGCCGTTCGCCGAGCGCGACGAGCAGGCCGTCACCGTCTGGAAGGAGGCGACCTGGGCGGAGGGAAAAGAGCCCGGGCGGCCCGCGGAGGCTACATCTGCTTCGAGGACGAGGCAGGCTTCACCCGCCGGCCGCCCAAAGGACGCACCTGGGGCCGACGCGGAGTGACTCCGCAAGTGACGGTGAGCGGAAGACGTTCGGGACGGCTCTTCGTGGCCGGGCTGATCGCCATGCGGCCCGGCTCCCGGACCCGGCTGTGCCACCGTTTGCGCACCCACCCCTCGGGCAAGGGCAACCGCCGCAGCATGGGAGAACGCGACTTCATCGCGCTCATCGACGGCACTCACCAGCTGGTCAAAGCACCGATCGTGCTGGTGTGGGACCGCTTGAACACCCATGTCTCCCACGCCATGCGTGACCTGATCGCCGAGCGTGCATGGCTGACCGTGTTCCTGCTGCCCGCCTACTCGCCCGACCTCAACCCCGTCGAGTGGGTGTGGGCGCACGTCAAGGGCAGCCTGGCCAACCTCGCCGTGGTCGCCCTCGACCGGCTCGAGGCCCTCGTCCGCAGCCGGCTCAAACGACTTCAGTACCGGCCTGACACTCTCGACGGCTTCATAGCGGGCACCGGCCTGACCCTCGACGATCCAACATCACCCTAATGCGCCGAAGTCAGTAAACGTTGCTCGCTCTCGCTTACGAAACCATCGCTTGATGTCGCGCAGGGAGGGTCACGTCACCGGGTCCTGCTCCCGGGAGGCTGCGTCGCGCAGTGGTGGGCGACAGTGTCGGCGAAGGTGCGGGCCAGGGGTGATAGGGCGTCCCAGCGGCGCACGGCCCACCCTGCAGTAAGGGCAGGGAGGGCGGGGATGGGGACAAGGCGCAGGTCGGAGTGGCCGGGGCCGCGCCACCGGGGGAGCGTGGGAACGATGGCATGGCCCAGCCCCAGTTCGGCCAGGAGGACCGCGGTGTCCCAGTCGGCGACGCTGGTGTCGAAGACGGGGCGTACACCGGATTCCCCAAGCCAGGAGTCGAGCTGCGAGCGGGAGGTGGAGTTCTCGGGGAGCCCGATGAGCCGCGCGTCTTGCAGGTCTGCGGGTTCGATGAAGGGTTTGTCGGCCAGCGGATCGTCGGCGGTCACAGCAAGCACCCAGGGAAGTTCGACAACCGGGCGCTGCTCGATACCGCGGACCGGGGGCCCGAGGGTGATCCAGGCGAGGTCGAGTCCGTCGGTGGCGAGTGCGTCGAAGCAGCTGCGGCTGGAGGTCTCAGTCTGGAACTCCAGGCTGGCCTGGGGGAAGCGCTGACGGAAGTCGACGATCGCGGCCGACATGAAGTGCCGGACGGTGGTGGCTCCTGTGGTGATCCGCACCGCACCGTTGTCTCCTCGTGCGAGTTCGTCGAGGCGACGCAAGGCGTGGTCGATGCTGCCGAGCCCATTGATGACCGCGGAGTGCAGGACGTGCCCAGCCTGGGTCGGTATGACCCCACGCGGTTGCCGCTCGAACAGACTGAGTCCCAGTTCCCGCTCGAGCCTTTTCACATGCTGGCTGACCGCCGACTGTGTGCACATCAGGTCGCGGGCAGCGGCACTCAGTGAGCCGGCCTGGCACACGGCGGCAAAGACGCGAAGATCATCAAGAGTCACAGCCACCCAAGGTATCGCTTGGGTATAGACAAGCAAATACGAGGATTGACTTGGATTTACGCCATGCTTGATCATCAGTGCAGGGCCACGGGCGGCAACCCGCCCTGACTTCGCAACGATCCGGACGTGAGGCGAAGGCACGGCGGGTGCCGACCCGCCACGCGCCGAAAGGAACCACCGCCATGTCCACCCCGCCCGCCGCCACGGCTCGGGCCACCGCCCTGCTGCGCCGGCTCGGCGCCGCGAACATCGAGCACCCCGGCGGCACCCTCCTCGCCCATCTGCAACGGGTCCAGCAGCAGCTCGCCGCCTGGGGCGCCCGCCCTGCCCTGCAACTCGCGGGCCTGTGCCACGCCTTCTACAGCACCGACGGATTCGCCACCGCACTGCTACCCCTCGACCGCCGCGGAGAGCTGGCCACGGTGATCGGCGCCGAAGCCGAAGCACTGGTGCACTTCTACGCCAGTTGCGACCGGATCGCCTCCTACCCGACGTTGGGCGATCCCGACCCCGCGTTCCGCGATCGGTTCACCGGCCGAACCCTCGCCCCGGACCTCGGGCTGCGGCAAGACTTCACCGAGCTGTCCGCCGCCAACGAACTCGACATCGCCCGAGTCGACCCCGCATTCCGCGAGCGCTGGGGGCCTGACCTCCTCGTCCTCTTCACCCGCCTCCGATTGCTGCTGAGTCCGCCCGCCTGGAAGGACTGCCACACAGTGCTCACCACCCCATCCTCCACCGCCGTCGACACCCCGCGCCGATCCACCGTGACGGTCCTGGGCCCCGGAGGCGTCGGCGGCCTGCTCGCCGCGCTGCTGTCTCGCGCCGGCCACCGGGTCGTCTGCCTGTCCGGCGAGACAACCGCGCAGGCACTCCGCCAGAACGGCCTGCGCGTGCGCAGCCGGCAATTCGGCGACTTCACCGCCAAGGTGGAGGCGGACACCATGCTGCACGAACCGGTCGACCTGTGTCTGGTGACCGTCAAGCACATTGCCCTGGGTGCAGCGTTGGAGCGGGTCCCGCCCGCCATGCTTGAAAACGGCCTCGTGGTGCCCCTACTCAATGGCCTTGAGCATCCCGAAGCTCTGCGCCGACGTTACGGTGTCAACCGGGTTGCGCCCGGGGTCATCCGGGTCGAGTCGACCCGCGTCTCACCGGGCATCATCGAACACGGCAGCCCCTTCACCGAGATCGATCTGACCGGACCGGCACAACGGCTGGAGGACCTGGCTGCCATGTTGCAAGCCGCCGGGGTAAAGGCTCGGGTGGCCGAGGACGAGACCGCCCTGCTCTGGGCCAAACTGGCCTTCCTCGCGCCCTTCGCACTGCTCACGACGCGATACGGGCTCACCATGGGCGGCGTCAGGACCGAGCGTCGGCAGGAACTGGTAGCGCTCGTCGAGGAGACCGCCGCTGTCAGTCGGGCCTGCGGCGCCCCCGCCGACCCCGCGAAGGCTCTGGCGCTGTACGACGCCTTCCCGGCCGGAGCGAAGTCCTCGATGCAACGCGACGCGGAGGCGGGGCGTCAGCTGGAACTGGATGCCATCGGCGGGGCACTGCTGCGGGCTGCTCGTCGACACAACGTCGCCGTACCCATCGTCACTCGGTTGGTGACCGAGCTGGCCACCGATTGAGAAGGGCAGGAGAGCCCTCTGACTTGCCGAAGCACCCCGGGCGCCGGCGCCAGCACTCGACTGAAAGCCGGCGCGCTGACCGACAGTTGCCCGACTTCACCGGACTTCCTGCCATGTCCGCAATGGTGTGGCGAGCACCCCAGGATCACGGAGACGAGATGCGATACGCGGATATGCCTGGCGCTCAATGTGAGACCTTCGTTGCTGCGGCTACATCGGCCGTATGGGAGATCGCGATCGACATTCAAGCCCCAGCCCGTTGGAGTCGTGAACTGCACCGCACGGAATGGCTCGATGACGCGACGGCTCCCGCGCTGGGGGCTCGCTTCGCAGGCCATAACCAGCATCCCGTGATCGGTGCCTGGCGCACGGTTTCCCAGATCACCGAACTCGACCCAGAGCGGGCTTTCGCGTGGCGCGTCCTCGATGCGGACGGCCGCTTCGGGAAGGCAACGCTGAGCCTTGCGGAGCCAATGGCAACATGGCGCTTCACGCTCACGCCTGACGCAGGAGGCACCTTGCTTCGGCAAACTGTGCGAATCGGCCCCGGACGCTCAGGGCTGAGCGCTGCCATCGACCGGATGCCTGACAAGGAAGAGTATCTCGTGGCCCTCCGTCTCGGTGAGCTGCGCGAAGCCATGCACGCCACGCTGGACGGAATTAAGGCGGCGGCAGAGCAGCGGCAGCGGAGCGACTGAGCTCGGCCCTCTTCCCGTCCCGAGGTGGCTGGCTCTTGGCCCTCGACGAGGAGAGCGTGTCCGAATGCATGACGCTCCCGAGTTCTGGTCTCCCCGGATCCCGCCCGCCGCCGAGATGCCCCAGGAACGAGGCGTAGTGGCCGCGCCATTCGGTCATGCCGCCCTTGACGTGCACGTAGAACGCGAGCGCGGCGCTGCCGTGGTCACCGGCGCTGTCACTTCGTAGCATCGCCGGTCACGGATCAGAGCCCAAATGACGTTGACGCCTCGGCGGACGAGGGCGAGCACGGCTTGGACGTGGTTTTGCGCTGGCATGCCGCGCAGGGGCCGACCTGGTTTCCCAGGCAGACGAACGTCGATGGGTCAGGGTCAGGGTCGGTGACCGGGGGCGGGGGATTGCTCATCGTGCTGGTGTCCTTGCGGCGGGGAAGGGGTGCAGGGGGCTGGGGTGGGGCCGCGAGATAAGTCGATGACGTTCAGGCGGGTGTCGGGCCGGCAGTGGGTGCAGGCGCGCAGGCTGTCGGCCAGGAGGCGGCGGGCCTCGTCGTGGTCGACGGGTCGGCGTCGCTTGCCCGCCGCGTAGCAGTCCCCGGCGTGCACCTGCACGGGAGGGCGGCCGGCGCCGATGCCGAGCTCCACCGTCCACTCCGGCCGCGGGGGCCGGCGCGCCCGCCCCTGCTCGATCTCCGTCTGGCGCTGCCGCACAGCGTCAATCTTCGCGTCGATGCGGGCCAGCCACATGACGTGCCACACCCGCAGCGTGTGCAGGCACTCCAGATCCGGCGGCAGGTCATCGAACACGTTTCCGATTTTACGCCCAAGATCGACCTTTCGCTGTCGCGTGTTCGATTGTATGTTCGATAACGTGAGGGTTGGGAGGTGACCCTCGTGACGACACGAAGGCCAGCAGGTCAAAGCACGGTGATGCATGTCCGCTGCCCGGACCGCCTACCGGAGGACACCTACCGCCAAGTCCTGGAGGAGATGGCGGAACTGTCCCCCATCGTGCAGGCGCTGCCGCCGACCGCCGCTCTGATGGAGCTCAAAGGCGCCCTGCGCTATCACGACACGGACGCCCGTCGGCTGGGCGAGGTGCTGCGTGTGCGCACCCTGACCCGCCTCGGCGTCGACCTGCGCATCGGTGTCGGCCCTTCCATCACCGTCGCCGCCACCGCCTCCGCCCAGGTCGGCGCGCCCGGCGGCGTCCTCGCTATCGCACCCGATCACGTGGCCGACTGGCTGGGCCCGCTGCCGGTCGACGCCCTGCACGGCATCGGCCTCCGCCAGGCCGCAGCGCTGCACGACTACGGCGTCCACACCATCGGCCTGCTCGCCGCCATCCTCACCGAGACGACCCAGCGCCTGCTGGGCGGCCGGGCCGGCCGCGCCGCCGCTGACCGTGCCCGCGGCATCGACCCCCGCCTCGTCACCCCCCGCACCCTCCCCGCCGCCGCAACCGTGCGCCACGCATTTCCCCGCCACGCCCTGGACGGCGCTGACGTGCGCAGCGCCCTCCTCGACCTCGTCGTACAGCTCGGACACCTCCTGCGCCGACGCGGGCAGGCCGCCCGCGGCCTGACGCTGGTGCTGAAGTTCGCCGGCGGCACCTCCTGGGAGAAGACCCGCCGACTCGCCGAACCGTCCGGGCACGACGACGACCTGCGCACCCTGGCCTACCGGCTGATGGACGCCGCCGGCCTGCAGCGCGGCCGCCTCACCGGGCTGGCGCTGAAGGGGGAGGACCTGATCGACGCCGGCCAGGTCGCCGAGCAGATCAGCCTCGACGACACGCGAGAGGCCCGGCTCGTGGCCGAGGCAGCCATCGATCGCGTCCGCGACAAGTTCGGCCCCCGCGTCATCGGCCCCGCGGCCGCCTTCCGGCGCGCTTCGTGAGCGACTTGCCTGCTGGCTGTCCGCGCCGTGCAGGGCGAGAGGTCAGGTGTTGAGGGCGGGGAAGGCTCGGTGGCTGGGGTCCGGGAAGTCGGCAGCGCCTCGGAAGAGCGACGCAGGCTCGTCAAGGCGGGATGGGCTTCGCCGGGCCGTCGGCGAAGGGACCGCGAAGGCGCCGACGAGCAGCAAGCCCGCGGCCGCCCTGAGCATGCTCAGCACAAGAGGGATTTCGTGCGGCCCCCTCTTGGGTTGTTCTTCAGCACAGGGGGCCGCACGGAGTGCGGCGTCGAGTGGCGCCTAGGTCTTCCATGATGGCGGACACGGTGCTGTCGGTGGGCAGAAGTGACGTATCCGCCCCAAAGTGCTGAACCTGCAGGTGTGTCGTTTTCGTGTGGGGGGTGGCGGGAGGTAGCGCGGTGTGGCGTAGCAGTTCATTGTTCCGTAACCGTGTGATCGCGTGGCGTGGCAGGCCGCGGCGGGGCCATGCTGGCGGTCCTTCCTGACGGCGCTTCAGCACCGCTGCGGGGAGGCTTCTGTCGCTTTCACCCACAGAAACCGAGTGCAATGTCGAGTAAGAAGGTGGTGACCGCTGCCGTGCTGGCGGCGGTCCTCACGTGGAGCACGGTCATGATCATGATGGGGCACGCGACCGCCGCCGCGGTCCTGCTGCCCTCTCTGGGCCTGCTCGTCCAGCAGATCGTCCAGGCCCTCACCGCGCCCGACGGCCCAGCTCGCTCTTCCGACCCCGGTGATGCCGGCAGGGACGGCCAGGAGGGGGCCCGGTGATGCCGCTCCCGGGGCCGGCTCAGCCGCCGCCGCTGCACAGCACGGCCAAACGCGGCCGACCGCCGGCCCCGATCTCCCCCAACGCGGGCCCCTCCCACCGCGCCTGGCTCGAGCCCGTCCGCAGCGCCCAGTTCGCCAGCGGCCTGACGTTAGACGATCTCGTCGTGCGCTCCGGCTACTCCAAAACCCGCATCAGCGAACTCCTGCGCGGCAACGGCTACTACCCCCCATGGGAGATCACCTTCAGCGTCACCCACGCGCTGGGCCTGCCTACCCGCCCCCTGCGCCGTCTGTGGGCCATAGCTGCCCGAGAAGCCGGCAAGGGCGACGACTGGATCAAGCACATAGAGCAAGTCGCCCACCCCGGAGAGGAACCCCCTCTGCCCTACCAGGCGTTCACCGAGGACGTGCGCGGCGTCTACACCGACTACGCCCGCGCCTTCCTCCTCACCGACCCACGAGCCCAGTGGGTCGTCTGCGAGGCCCTCGACATCCTCTGGGTCCGCTGGAACCAGGCCACCACCAGCGAGAACCTCCACCGCTACGCCTGGCGCCTCCTGCGCGCCCGCGTCATGGCCCGCGCACCCCGCCACCGCGACGGACACCCCGACCTGCGCGCCGCCGTGTTCTCCACCCGCGAAGCCCACGACCACTCCGCGGCCCCCGGGTACCTCGTCGTCCTCACCGAACTCATCGACCTCTTCGACGCCATCACCCGCCTGCCCGACGACCACATGGACGTCGCCGTCCTGCAGTACCTGTGCGACACCCCCCACCACACCATCGCCCACATCCTCGGCATCGCCCCCGCCCTCACCCACGCCGTCGACCACCACGCCCGCGCCACCGTCGAAGCCCTCCTCACCACCCCGACCCCGGAGTGACCCCGCCCGCCATGACAGCCATCGAGCAACTCCTCGCCCGCGCCCGCCTCCACCCCCGCCCCGACGTCCCCTCCGACACCGTCCCCTACGAAGACACCCCCTACCCGGCCGAACACCCCGACGCGCACCACCCCCCACGCCCCCACTCACACCACAAGGCCGCAGCCGGCCACCTGACAACGCTGTGCGAGACCGCCCTCGCCACCGTCACCCCCACATCCCTCACCTTCCTCACCGACCAGATGCCCGACCTGCACTCCGCCTGGCTCCTCGGCTGCGCCCTCCACGTCGCCGACATATCCCAGGGCGCCCGCTTCTGGTGGCAGTACGCCGCCGGCGACGGACACGCACCCGCCTGCTATTCCCTGTCCCTCTACCACCAGTCCCGCGGCGAACAGCACGCCGCCGACTTCTACCGACGACAAGCACACCCGCACACGCCAGCGCGGGACACCGACACCCTCACCGTCGCCGGCACCTGCCCGCCCCACCAGATCAGCTTCGACGCCAGCCTGCCCACCGTCCTGCACACCCTCACCCGACTCTGCGACGGGCCCGGCAGCCGACCCGTCCGACGCCACCGCATCGAGGCACTGACCAACTACGTCGCCGAGACCGTCACGCGCCACTACACCCGCCACCCCGGCATCGAGATCCCCGTACCAGAACCACGCTTCGCCGACCGCGTCACCTGGCTCCTGACCGCCACCCTGCCGTGGAAGAGGCGAACCAGACCGCCCAAACACTCCGAACCGGGCCTACCCGCCCGCCGAACACAACCGCCCTCAAGCTACGGGCAGACACCATCGGCCACCAGGACCTGCCCATCGGCGACCTGACGAGTCGCAGACCTGCAGCAGCACCTTCCCTGGCCATACCCTGGACGGCCCCGAAGTGGGCAGCACCCTCCTCGACCTCGTCGTTCAGCTCTGACACCTGCTGCGCCGGCGCGGTCTGGCCGCTCGAGGCCTGACGCTGATGATGAAGTTCGCCGGCGGCGCCCCATGGGGAGAAGACTGCCTGCATGCTGCACCGCGGCGCACTGGGCAGCACTTCAGGCTCGGTGGCCACCTCATTGGCCTATTGCCTGGTGCCTCGAGTCGTCCGACTCTCGGTGCATGGGCAGCTGTGGCGGGGAGGCCGATGTGTCGACGGAGCCTGATGTCCTGGCACCGCCACCGGGGGTCGTCGCGCGGCTTGCGCGTTGGGAGAAGGCCCTCGACGCGCTGGTGCCGCCGAAGCATGGGGCGGCCCTGCGGATCGCGACCTGGAATGTGCGGGCGTTGTCCGGTCTGACCAAGGCCTGGGAGAGCGTCGAGGGCGCGTCTCCGAAGCGGAACTTCACCGATGTGCATCTGATCGCTGCGGTGATGCGTCGGTTCGATGTGGTTGCGGTGCAGGAGGTGCGCGGAAACCTGCGGGCCCTGCGGCATCTGATGAAGGCGCTGGGGGAGGACTGGGCGTTCATCCTCACCGACGTCACCGAAGGCAGGGAGGGCAACGACGAGCGGTTGGCGTTCGTGTTCGATAGCCGGCGGGTCAAACCGTCCGGGCTGGCCTGCGAGCTGGTGGTCCCCATCGAGAAGGAGGCCGGTCTGGCGGCGGGAGGGCTGGGGCGTCAGTTCGCCCGCACCCCGTACGCGGTCAGCTTCCTCTCACGCGGCCAGACGTTCACCCTGGTCACGCTCCATGTCCTCTACGGCAAAGACGCCGCCGATCGGGTCCCGGAACTGCAGGCGATCGCCACCTGGCTGGCAGGCTGGGCGGAGCGCGAGTTCGGCTGGGACCACAACCTCATCGCGCTCGGAGACTTCAACATCGACCGCGCCGACGACCCGCTGTTCAAGGCCTTCACCTCCACCGGCCTGGTCCCCGCCCCGCAACTGGCGGGACTTCCGCGGACCGTCTTCGACGACATCGGCAAAGAGCACTTCTACGACCAGATCGCCTGGTTCACGAAAGGCCAAAAACGCCGACCGGTCCTGACCATGGAGCCCGTGGCCGGCGGGCACGTCGACTTCGTGCCCGCACTGCGAGGCGATCTCACCCTGACCGAACTGTCGTGGCACATCTCCGACCACTACCCGATGTGGGTCGAATTCACGATCCCCGACCCCTGACCCGGACAGTGGCTGGGAGCCGGGCCGGACACAAAGATGCTTCTTATACGGGCTGGCCCGTCTCAGTCAGCCAATGCGTCTGCCCGATCAGGCGCGGGGTGGCAGGGGCTGATCCGGCGGGCCTGCGCGCACAGCCGCGCCCAGCCGATGGTCGTCACGAGCGTTCCGCAGCCGCCTCACCGCATGCCCCCCAGCTTGGGCAAGCGGCCGGGCGGTGGGGACGCTGTCTACGGCTGGCTGTCCCAGTGCCGGTGCTGGTCTGGGTGGTTCAGCGGTACCAGTACTTGACGCCTCGGTGGTGGGAGCACGTGCCGCGGAAGTGGGCGCTGTAGGAGTAGGTGCCGTCTTTGCATTTGGCCGTCGCGCCGCGCGGGTGGGAGGAGTTCGCCTTACACACGCCGGTGGTGTGCCGGGCGCACGAGGCGGCAGCGGCGTCGGTGGCAGCGGCCATCGGCGCCAGCAGGGCACCTGCCATGAGGACTGCAGTCACGGCGCTGCGCACGGTGCTCAGCATGAAGCTCTCCTTCGGTCGAGACGATGCGATCATGGCCGTCGGCCGGTTGCCTGGTGGGCACTCTGGCCCTGCGGTGACCTGGGTGTGACAGTCGCGACCGAACGGTCGCGGCATGTTCGACCGAGGCGAACGTGCGGACGGCGCGGTGCGACCATGTGCGACCTGTCGGCGGCCTATGCAAGTCCCTCGGTGGATGGACGGAGCAAGGACATGATTGACCGTGATGGCCTCGCCGGTCTGATTCGCTTGATGCCGCCACCGGCCGGAGCGGGAGCGATGGTGCACTGGGGGGCCGCGCAAAGAGCATGGGGGCTCGTGTTCCCCTCAGACTTCAAGGGGTTCGTCGCGCACTACGGTGATGGCCTGTCGGATATGGATCTCAGTGTGTTGATTCCTTCAACCGTGACTCCTGAGACCTGTGACGAGCCTGAAGCCCCGAAGGCGGCATGGGGTTCATCACTGCGGACGCGCGAGCTACGTGGATAGACACCGAACCCAACGGAATCGATGCAGCAGTCGGGGATAGTGGTCTGGGGAGCGGATGGCAGTGCTGACCTGTACTGCTGGCTCACTCACGGCGAACCCGAGGACTGGCCGGTGGTGCTCTTCAGTCACGGCGACGACACCTGGACACGCTTTGATTGCGGCATGACGGAGTTCCTGCGCAGGGTATTGAGCGCAGATCGACGGGCCGAGGCCTTGCAGGATTCTGCACTGTGGGGCGCGGGCTCGCGCAGGCTCTGAAGTTGCTTGGTCTGCCTCATCTGGTGGGTCGGCGGTAGCAGATGAGGGTACAGACGATGCTTGAAAGCCGATCACTTCCTGGCCTTCACCACACGCCATCATCACCACCGTCCTCCCGCCTTCGACCCGCCCTAGACCTGACCCGGTCCCGGCCGCTCGAGGCGTCAACAGGGTGACCGGTTCGAGGAAGGGTCAGGTGGTGACGCGGGGCATACGTAGTGCGGACGGGGTCGGGCGCCCGATCGGCAGGATGCCGACCACGATGAGCCGGGGTACCTCGGTGGCGCTGCGCGCGTGGTGGATGATCCAGACGCTGTCCTCGATGCTCCGGTAGCCGCTGGTGTGGCCGCTGTCGTCCCCGACCAGGAGCAGGCCGAAGGGAGGGCCGGTGGCGGTGTAGTTGGCGGCCTGTGCGAGGTAGCTCTTCTCGATGCGTTCGCGGGTCCATCTGGTGTCGCGGCGTTTGACCTCGGCGACGAAGCGGCTGCCGGGTTCGGGGGTGTAGGTGACGTCGGTGCGTCCGCTGGCGACGTCGATGAGTTCGCGCTGCACGGTGCCCGGGGTGAGTGTGCCGGCGAGGTGCTGGTGGAGGTCGTCCTGGACGTGCTTCTCGTCCCAGTGGTCGGAGCTGCCGTCGGGCTTCTTGTCGGGGCAGGGGCCGAGGTAGGCGGTACGGGCGCCGTAGTAGTCGGCCTGGGCGTCGAACCGGTCGTAGAGGAACCGCAGGAACTGCTCCAGCAGGGTGGTGAAGTAGGAGCTGTCGCGCTGCGTCCAGGCGGGGCTGGTGGCCAGCTCCCCGAGCAGGGATTCCAGGTGGGCGTCGAAGCGGGCGTTGCCGGTGGGGGTGTAGCCCTTGGACTGCTGCTGCAAGAGCTGTTCGACCTGATCCAGGAGCTGCGGGTCGAGGTCGTCACGCAGGCCCGAGGCGTCAGCCTGGAAGAGCCCGGCGAGCGTGGGGCGGCCCTCCAGGGCTTTTCCCGGCATCACCTGCCCGGTCGACGACGGTGCCCACCGCTGGGCCTGGACGACCTCGTACAGCGCCCGCGCGTCGGGGGAGCTGGTGAACTGCGGGTCGGTGGCGAGGGCCTGTTCGAGGTGGTGCAGCAGGCCGTCGCTGCGTACGAACGCGGCCTCCACCGGTGGGCTCACCAGTGCCGTCAGGCCGCCGGATTCGTCGGCCCGGGTGGTGTGGATGCTGCGGCTGGCGACGTAGACGTCCAGCAGGTCGCCGAGGGTGCCGGCCGGGTCGTACCAGCTGGGTTGGTCCAGGTGGGTGCGGGCGGTCTGGAGCGAGGTGACGAGCCGGGACCAGGCGCTCTGCGCAAGTCCGCGGGCGCTGAGCCAGTCCAGCCGGTGCATACCGCGGGTCCACTCGGTCAGCAGAACGGTCGTGGCATCCAGTTGGGCGGCGGCCTGGGCCAGGCGCTGCTCGGCGGGTGCGGCTGTCGCGGGCTGCTGGTCGAGTTCACCGAAGGCGAGGACCGCATCGACGGCGGCGGCGTGGGCGCGGGCGTCGAGTCGGGCCTCGTGGGTGCGGTCGAGGTCCTTGAACCGCATCAGGGCCCGGCGTAGATGGTCTTCGACGGCCGAGCGGTCGGATGCCTCCAGCGCCCTGCGCATATCCGCGACGGCCAGTTCGAAGGTGGCGTCGGCCCGGGTGCCCGCAGGGAGATCGGTCTGGTTCTCCAGTGTGCTCAGGACATCGAGCAGGGCGTCGTCGCCGAAGTGGTCGTGGGCGACGCCGACCAGGATCGGCAGGCGCTCCAGGGCCTCGGACGGCTCGTCCCCGGTGATCTCGGCGAGCAACGCCATGAGGCGGTGCGGGGTGGACGTCTGCGCGACGGCCAGGCGCAGCAGTCCGGCGACGGCCGGCTGGGCGAGAGCGGCATCGGCGTCGCCGGCGAGCGCGGCCTCCACGTGTGCGGCAAGATCCCGCACGGTGCGGGTGCCGAGGCGGGTGGCGAGCGCCGGGTGGGCGCACACCACGTCGATTGCATCGGTTAGGACCCAGGCGGCCTGGGGGTTCCGCAGCCCCTGGGCCGCGGCGTCAAGCAACCGCCGGGCCTGGTCACCGTCCACGGCGTCGAGGTCGCGGCCGAGTGCTGTGAGCAGATAGGGCAGGAGTGGACCGGCAGCGAGCTGGTCGGCCTCCGCGCTCACCGCCTCGGCACCGCCGAGGTCCGCGATCGAGGGCCCGGCGTCCAGCTCGTCGTCAGTCGCGTTGCTGGCCCAGGCCTGGAGCGTCTGGTCCACGCTTGGGGCCACGGTCCTCTCCTTGTCGCCGGCCGGTTCGCGAACGAGCAGCTTAGAACAGGTGTTCACCATCGCTGGTGATGAGGTGGTCCTTCGGCAGGGCGTCGACGAGCTCGGGCTGCGCCGTGGTGAGAACGACCTGCAGCTCGGGAAGTTCTGCGGCGATGGCCTGCAGCTCGGCGATCAGGGTGCGGGCTGGCACCTCGGTGACCTCTTCGGCGGCGACCGAGTCGATCAGAAGGAGGCCCGGGTGCGTGGCCACGCCACGGTCAGCACTCACACGCAGAAGCGCGATGACGGTCGCGATCCGCATGCGGAGCCGGTCGCCGCGGCTGAGCCTCTTGAACGTGGTCTTCACCCCGGCCTTGACGGCGTTGACCTTGCCAGCGCGGTCGAGTTTGACGCTGTCGAGGTTCTGGACGCCGAACCGTGTGGCGAGCTCGACGATCGCTTCGTTCATCACCGGGAACAGCTGCTTAGCCGCAGCGTCGACGGCCGCGCGGACAGCTTCCTCGGTGGCGGCCAGGACCTGGGCGGACACAGGGACCGGCGGAGCCGGAGGCGTCGATCCGGTCGCCTCGAGCCGTCCGCGGAGCTCGGCCGCCCGGATCTCCAGGTCACGCAGCCGGTCGTGGGCCTGCGAGGTGGCAAGTCCCTGCTCCAGGCCGGCCGCCGCCTCGCGATGGTCGGCCAGAGCGCTCTGCACCGCCTCCGCCGCCCCCAGCCGCCGGTCGGTTGCCTCTCTCTCGGCATCCTGGGCTCGCTCCAGGGTCTGCTCCAGCTCCGCCAGCAGCGCTTCAGCGGTCTCCGGGTCGACCTCGGGCAGCGGCCGCGTGCACACCGCACAGTTCGCCTGCTCACGCTCCTCGCTGCGCCGCCCATTGCCCAGCGGCTCCTCACACCGCGGACAGCACACCGGGTCCAGCCGTCCCAGGACTCGCCGGGCCTGCCACGTCTCCCGGGCATCCAGTAGCCCCTGCTCCGCGCGCATCCGGGCGGCGGACACCTCCGTGAGTGTCTGCTCGGCCTCCTCCAACAGCGCCCGCACACCGCGCAGCTCCGTCGCCGCCTGGTCGGCGGCCCGCAGGAGCGGGGAGATGTCTTGGGCAGCCGCCCGGCGCCACGCCTCGATCTGCCCAGTCACCTCGGCGAGTTCGGTCTGCCACGCCTCGCGCTCGGTCCGGCGGGCTTCCGCGTCCCCTTCCGCCCGGCGCTGCCCCTGAGTGATCGTCTTCTTCTCCCGCTTCCCGGCGACGGACAGCTGGGTGAGGGCCGTGCTGTACGGGATGTCGACGAACAGCTCCATGAGCCGCCCGGGCAGGCCACCGGCGACATCGCCGAGCAGGATCTCGTCCCCACCGGGATTGAGGTAGCAGGCCCCGAAGTACGACGCCCACCCGTGGACCTGCGGGGCCCCCTCGCCGTCGGCGCCGCCGGTCACCTGCCACAGGTTGGTGTGCTCCATACGCAGCGCGTCCAGGAAGAACTCACCAATACACCGGCTCACCTCCTCGTTGCCGGATGCTGTCGCCAGCAGACGAAGCGCTTCGTCGTCCGCGGCAAGCAGCTGGTCGACGGACTCCCCGGCGAGGATCCGGCCCCGCGACTGGGGGTGCGGCCGGTCATCGACGTCCAAGACGATGCGGATCGCCCGGCCAGCCACAGCGATGTCCACGCTCAGATGCCGCAGCCACGATCGGACATCGGGCGGCAGATCGCGCGGCCCGCCGCGCAACGGGAAAACGAGGAACTCCAGCAGGCTGGTCTTCCCGGCGCTGTTGTCCGGGTGGACGATCGCCCACACGCCTGGAGTGAAGGGCTGCTCCACGGTGAAGTCGTCGCCCGAGTGCTTCGTGCCGCTGGCGCGCAGCCGGATGATGCGCAGCCGCCGGTCGGCGGCAGTCGGGCTCTTCAGGGTGATGTTCGCCTCGGCCAGAGTCCGCTCAACCTGTACCGGCGTCAGCCCCAGCTTCTCCGCGACCTCCTTCAGGATGTCGCCAGCGCTCGGGGCGACGGTCAGGTCCTTCGCGTCGGAGCAGGCCGGGCCGGGCGCGGTCATGAAGCCTCCTGGTCAGTGTCGCCCGTGGCTCCCGGGCCTGGTGCCGCTTGAAGTTCACGCAGCCGCTCGCGGGCCTGCTCGGTGATGGGGCCGATGTGCTGGCCCCAGGGGGTGTCGGCGTAGTCCCGCAGCAGGTACTGCCGGTCCTTTAGCTGTGTGCCGCCGAGACCGTCGACCAGGTCCACGACCAGGCGGGTGCGCTCGACGTACCAGGCCAGCGCGGGCGCCTCGATGACCATCGACTGCGCCACCTCCCGGCCCCGCTCCAGCAGGAAGTAGATGTGCTCCACCACGCGCTCACGCCCGAGGACTTGCGTCTTGCGCAGCAACCCCCGTTCCACCAGCGGCGCGAGAGCGTCATCGAGCTCCTCGAAGGCGCCGTACTTGTAACGCAGCATCGGGAAGCGCCGCAGATCCGGTTCCTCCGACTCCAGAATCTCTGCGGCAAGCTCCAGCAGCCGAGGAACGTCCGGAGCGGCCACGTACTCGTTCATCAGCTCGTAGGCCAGGTAGTCCGGATTACGGACCCAGAAGTCGAGCTTCTGCAGCCGCACCTGGGTGTGGACCACCCCGACGGTCGCCGGCGGCACCGACTCGCCTTCGGCCGCCGACTTTGCGGCGGCGTCGATCAGCAACAGCAACCGCACCGAATCCTGCCAGCGAGTGGCCCGACGTGTTCCTGCGGATCCGACCATCACGCTCCTCTGGATCGGCACACACCCTAGGTCCTGAACAACATCCTGACAGTGTGTTGAGGTGAGTGGGGAGAAGTCGGCGCGAATCGGCGCACCACAGTCGCGCCGGTCGCCAGAGCCTGACCAGCGGGCTAACTGGTCCACGTCTTGATCGAGCAGACCGCGGTGACGAGGACGCCCACCATCAGGACCACCGCATCCCGATCGCGGACAGCTGCTCGATCCGCTCCGGCGTCAGGGTCGCGGCCCTGCTGCGCTGATTGCCGACCCAGGCGCCCAGCTTGTGTTCCCGCTCCTCCTGGTCCTCGCCGACGATCCGTTCGAGGTGCTTCCTGGGGACCTGAAGGTGCCCCTCACGCTCGTAGAACTGGCGGGCGGCCTCGTAGTTCAGCGCCCACTTGTCGGCCTGGGTACGGCGCGGCGGCGGCTTCTCGTCCTCGCTGGCGGGTGTGATCCCGAGGACTTGCTCGGACATCCACTGCTGCACGGTCGTGAGCTGATCCCACCCGAGCCGCACCGACTGCACCCACCGCCCCAGATCCTCGCCCTGGCGCAGAACTTCGCCCGCCTCGGTGGGCAGCGCCTCGCCCGTGTCCAGGTGCATCCGCACCAGATGGAAGCACCGCTGCCAGGTCACCGGCCAGGCCGGGCACCAGGACGCGTCGATCTCCTCCAGCTGCTCGCGCCGCTCGTCCGACAGCGCCCCGGCCGACGACTTCACCGGCAACCCCTCCGCACGATGCTGCTCGATCTCCTGGGCCTTCCGGGCGGCGGCACGCGCGTTCTTCAGAAAGATGCCCACCTTCGCGCCCTGGTAGGTGGCGTCCAGCGGGGCCAGGAGGTGGCCGTGTGCGGCGGCCCACCCGCGCGCGGCGGCCAGGCCCTCCTCCCAGGCGACGTCGAAGTGGGACCAGATCATGCCGAGCTTCTCCAGCTGGGCGACGCGGTCCTCGTCCATGTCCCCGCGGGCGTAGAACCTTCTGGCGTCGGCGGTCCATTGCCCGAGGGGGAATCCGGCGAGCGTGGCCGGCCAGCCCTCGCCTTCCGCCTCCTGGTCGTCCACGGCAGGCACGCGGTACGTGAACGGCACCTTCAAGTCGCCGTGCTCGCGGGCGTAGATGACGGCCGCCTCCACGCCGCGCCGCCAGTGCTCGTGTTCCGGGTTGAGGACCCGCAGGTTGATGAACGCGGCCAAGGCGGCCGGGTCGCGGGGCGTGGAGAACTTCAGCAGGGCCTTGGCAGGGGCGCTGACGCCTCCGGGGCCCTCGCCGCTCCCGCCCGTGCTCTTCCCGCTGCCGTCCTTGAGTACGGGCTTGTAGCGGCTCGGGGCCTGCTGCTCCGCGAGGCTCTCCACGATCCTGGCGTCGTGCGCCCGCAGGGCCTCCAGCAGCTTAGCCAGCCCGCCGAAGGCCCGGGAGGTGAGCATGTTGTCCGCCGTCTCGCCCGGCCCGAGCAGCACCGGCACCACGAGGGAAGCCACCTTGCCCTCGCCGGGCTGCATCCGCAGCGCCCGCCCCACGGCCTGGACCAGGTCCGGCATGGAGCCGCGCACATCTGCCCAGTACACGGAGTCGCAGTGCTTCGTGTCGACTCCCTCGCCCAGGACCTTCACGGAGCTCAGGAAGCACTTCTCCACGACCGTGCCGTCCGTGGCGATCCCTTCGGCGAACTCGCCCAGCAGACGCCGCCGGTGGAGCGGCTTGTGGTCCCCGCACAGCCAGTCCGCCCAGATCGTGGCCGGGTACAGCTCGGGGTCGGATGCGTGCAGTTGCGCGGCGACGTCGGGGAGGCCGGCTGCGAAGGCTTCGGCTTCCTTCACCATGTGGTGGAAGACCAGCGTGCGGCGGAAGCCCTCCTCGGCGGACGCCTTCACCAGGGCGGTCTGCAGAGCGGCGAGCCGCGCCCCGCGCACCTGGTCCGAGCGGCCTTCGGCTCCCAGGAGCTGCGCGGCTTGGAGCGCGGTGTCGGTGACGTCGACGCATACGACCTGGTAGGGGGCACAGATTCCCCTGTCGATGGCCTCCGACAGCGTCAAAGTGAAGGCCCTGCTGCCGAAGGGGCCCTCGGGGTCGTCGTCCATGCTCGCGACCAGCTCGCCGGGTGCGCCGGCCGCGTCCTCGTCCCCGAGCTGCCACAGCCGGGGCGTGGCCGTCATGTACAGACGGCGCAGGGACGGGATCTTCTGGTTGTCGTGAACGACCGCCCACGGCTTCCCGATCCGGCCAGAAACCCGGTGGGCTTCGTCCACGACGATCAGGTCCCAACCCGAAAGGCCGGCGGCATGCGCCCGCTCCAGCGTGCCCAGACCGAGACTGGCGTACGTGGCGTACACCGTGACCTTGTCCAGGCCCCGCGTCCACTCCACCAGCTCGTCCACGTCCGTGGTGTTGGGGAAGGACACCTCCTCGCCCCGCAGCGAGGACACCCCGATCATCGGCCCCCCTCGGCCGCCCTCACGCCACGCGGCCTCGGTCTGGGCGAGCAGGTCCAGCGAGGGAACGAGCACCAGCACACGGCCAGCGTGGAGCTCCTCCGCGCTGCGGACCGCCACCCGGGTCTTCCCGGACCCGGTCGCCATGATCACCTGGGTTCGAAGCCCCCGTTCGGGCACGAGTGATCTTGCAGGCAATTCAAGAGCACGCAGGACCGCATCAACGGCTTCTCGCTGGGCCGCCTCGCGCTGATCAGCGCGGTTTGTGGTCACCATGTCCGTCTGCCTCGTCCTGACCGCCGCCCAGTCGACTGGACGCAGCTGGAAACTGGAAACCTGCATGTGAATGAGCTACTGAGAGCCACGGTCGCACTGACGCGGCCGGTTGCTGATCTACCCCACCTTGGTACCGGCCAGGCCTTGGTCATGTGGCTCAGCGGCTTCACAGTGGGCTCCCCGTCAGGCTCATAGATTAACGGGTGCTGCTACTCAATTCCAGAGTCTATCCCGATATAAAAAATGAAGCACATGGACTGAGCAAGGCCCATTTAGCGCAGCTCCCATGTCGGGCTATGGTCTGGCAAACGTCGGCCACCCAGGCTCGACCGGCAAGGGAGGGGTCCCGACATGGGATGGCTGCAGAACTGGGGACACAAGCAGATACGGAAGGGTGCGATCGCCGCGCGGGAACGAGGTGACGCCACCTACGTCCACACCATGGCTGCTTCTGCCGAGCAGATCCAGCAGCGGTACATCACCGCGATCGAATCCGAAGGCTGGAAACTGACCAGCCGTCACGAGGACCCAGCCACTCCCCGCCAGCGCTGGGTGCTCACCTTCGAGCGCACAGACGCCGCCACCTCCTCGTAGCCGGCCGGGCCCGCGTCAACGGGCCCCTGCGGTTCTGGAGGCGCAGCCGAAGGACTCTCACCGCGGGGGAGCGCGCGGACCCGCCGGTAGAGTGCCCGGGGGGCCTCAACATCCGCGCTACGGTGCCTAGTAGCGTTATCTTGATCTTCGTTCCGAGGGTTTCGGGTGCGCGATACAGTGCGCGCCGTGAACATATCCAGCTGGTCCATCTGGATCGCTCTCGGTCTGGCAGTCCTGCAGGCCCTCTGGCTCGGTCCCGTCATCCGCCGACTGCGCGAATCGGACTCCACGACGCGTTCCAAGGCGCGCCTTGACCTGCTGGAGGTCATCGGCTCCCTGCTGCTCTTCAGCGGCCCACCGCTGAGCCTTGTAGTGGCGGAATCCTGGGCTTGGGTCGCCCCCTCCCTCGCCGGCTTCGTGCTCTTGTCTGCCGTCTACGCCGTTAAGGGTGTCTACCGGTTCCGAGCCCGTCGTCGCCCCGCGGCCTGATCCAAACGACACGACGAGCACCACCCTCCCGCCGTCCTGGCCGCAGCACGGCCTTCGTTGAGGGGCGGCGTGGAGGGTAGTCGACGGGTATGCAGAGACGGAATCGGTTAGCCGGGTGGTGGTCTCGGCGGTGGGTGCGTTGGATGGCCGTGGTGGCCGT